>CAYUDA010000024.1:0-13957 GCA_964443425.1 uncultured Acidimicrobiaceae bacterium | reverse complement strand
TCGGCACCAGGAAGGCGAACAGCGCCAGGCTCGGGATCGAGTAGAGGATCCCGGTAGCCCAGGTGATCGGCGCGTAGGTCCGCCGCCACCGCAGCGCCACCAGCGACAGCACCAGACTCATCGCCAGCCCCACCCCGACCGCGATGCCGGTGAGGAGCAGGTGCTCACGGACCGCCCCGCCGATGTCGTCGAGGTGGTCCCAGATCCACCCCCACCGGATGAAGGGCTGATCGGCGGCTTGGGCGACGATCACTGCACGATCTCCCGGCTGATGCCCTCGGTGGTGACCATCCCGAGGAACCGCTCCCCGTCGAAGACGGCAGCGACGGCGGTGCGGGAGGTGATCACGGCGTCCAGGGCCTCCTTGAGGCTGCTGGCCGGGCTGAGGCGGGTCCGGAAGGAGCGCAGCGGCCGCTCCCCCACCGGACCGGCGACGGGGAGATCCTCCACCGCGAGCCAGCCTTCGACCCGGTCATGCTCGCCGACCGCCACCCAGTCCACCCGGTAGCGGTCCATCACGGCGCGGGCGTCGGCGGCGCCGGCCGTCGCCGGGACGACCGGGCCGGGCTCGAGGCTGATCGCCGCCACCGGGATGAGCGAGAGACGCTTGATCCCGCGGTCGGTGCCGAGGAAACCGGCGACGAAGTCGTTGGCGGGGTCGCGCAGGATCTCGGCAGGGGGACCGTACTGCTCGAGGGTGCCGCCGCCGCTGAGGATGGCGACCCGGTCTCCGATCTTGATCGCCTCGTCGATGTCGTGGGTGACGAGCACGATGGTCTTGTGGAGCCGGGACTGCAGCATCTGCAGCTCGTCCTGGAGCCGGGCCCGCACGATGGGGTCGACGGCGCCGAACGGCTCGTCCATCAGCAGCACGGGAGGATCGGCCGCCAAGGCCCGGGCCACCCCGACGCGTTGCTGCTGCCCGCCGGACAGCTCGGCCGGATAGCGGGACAGCACCTCGGGGGACAGCTCCACCACCTCGGTCAGCTCCTCCACCCTGGCGCCGATGCGAGCCTTGTCCCACCCCAGGAGGCGAGGCACGGTGCCGATGTTCTCGGCGACGGTGCGATGCGGGAACAGGCCGATCTGCTGGATCACGTAACCGATGGAGCGCCGCAGCTCGTGGGGAGCGAGGTCGAAGATGTCACGACCCTCGACGGTGATCGTGCCCGAGGTGGCCTCCACCAGGCGGTTGATCATCTTGAGGGTCGTGGTCTTGCCGCAGCCGGAGGGCCCGACCAGCACCACCACCTCGGCGTCGGGAATCTGCAACGAGAGCCGGTCCACCGCCGGAGCCGTGGCGCCCGGGTAGACCTTGGTCACCTCGGTCAGCTGGATCATGGGACGAGCCGGTGGGCCATGGGACGCAGCCTACGGGGCCGGGCGTTGCCACGCCCGCGGCATTGCCACGCCCGCGGCGGCGGTCGCAGCCTAGAGCAGCAGCTCGGCGAGCTGGACCGCGTTGAGGGCCGCCCCCTTGCGGAGGTTGTCGCCGACGGTCCACAGACTGATGCCGCCCGCCTCCCCGACGGTGGGACGCACCCGGCCGATGAGGACCTCGTCCTTGCCGGCGGAGTCGAGCGGGGTGGGCACCTTGCCGTCCCCCCACAGCTCGGCGCCGGGAGCTGCGGCGAGGATGTCCCGCGCCTCCTCGAGCGTGACAGGGCGGGAGAAGAAGGCGGTTGCGGCGATGCCGTGGCCCACCATCACCGGGACCCGCACGCAGGTGGGCTCCACCAGGATGTCGGGGGCGCCGAGGATCTTGCGGGTCTCGTGGACCAGCTTCCATTCCTCGTCGGTGTAACCGCCATCGGTGAACGATCCGGCGTGGGGCAGCACGTTGAAGGCGATGGGGCGGGCGTAGAGGTCGCCTCCGGGATCGGGCCAGCCGCCGTGGACCAGCAGCTCGCGGTCCTTGCCGAGCACCTCCAGCTCGTGCGCCAGCACGTTCATCCCGGTCTGCCCCGACCCGGACACCGCCTGGTACGACGTCACGTTGAGGCGCCGCAGCCCGGCGGCGCGGTGCAGCGGCCCGAGCGCCATCATCACCACCATCGTGGTGCAGTTGGGGTTGGCGACGATGCCGTGGTGACCGTGGATCGCCTCGTCGTTGACCTCGGCGACCACCAACGGCACGTCCGGCTCCATGCGAAACGCGGACGAGTTGTCGATCACCACCGCGCCGGCCGCGGCGAATCTGGGGGCGTGTTCCCGGGAACGGGAACCGCCGGCGGAGAAGAGGGCGATGTCGATGCCCGCCGGGTCGGCCGTGGCCAGATCCTCGACGACGACGTCCCCCCACGGGGTCGCCTCGGTACGGCCCGCCGAGCGAGACGACGCCATGAGGCGCATCTCCGCAACCGGGAAGTCGCGCTCGGCGAGGATCGACTGCATCGCCGTCCCGACGGCGCCGGTGGCACCGACCACCGCCACTCGTGGATTGCTCACGCTCATGAGGTCGCCTCCCCGGGCTCCGACAGCTCGAAACCGGCGTGGAGGCGGCGGACCGCTTCGCCTACGTCCTCCCCCCGGACGACGCAGGATATCCGGATTGGCGAAGTAGAGATCATTTCGATGTTGATGCCGTTGTCGGAGAGGATGCGGAACATCTTCGAGGCGATACCGAGTTCGTCCTTCATGCCCGCCCCCACCAGCGACACCTTGGCGATGTTCTCGTCGACGTCGACCCCGGCCGCTCCCAGGTCCTCGACGATGCTCCGGGCCACGGCACGCGCCTCGGTGAGGTGGCTGCGGGGCACGGTGAAGCTGATGTCGGTGACCCCCCTGATCGACACGTTCTGCACGATCATGTCCACGCTCACGCCGGAGTCGGCGAGGGGCTCGAAGAGCGCCGCCGCCACCCCAGGCTTGTCGGGCACGCCGTGCACCGTGACCTTGGCCTCCGATGCGTCGTGGGCGACACCTCGGATGATCGCCTCTTCCATCGTCTCCTCCTTCACCCACGTGCCGGTGCCGTCGTGAAAGGAGGAACGCACGTGGATTGGTATGTGATACCTGCGGCCGAACTCGACGGAACGGCTCATCAGCACCTTGGCACCGCAGCTGGCGAACTCGAGCATCTCCTCGAAGGAGATCTCTTCGAGCTTGCGGGCGTCGGGAACGAGGCGCGGGTCGGCGGTGAAGATCCCATCGACGTCGGTGTAGATCTCGCACATGTCGGCGTGCAACGCCGCCCCCAGCGCCACCGCGGTGGCGTCGGAGCCTCCCCGCCCCAGGGTGGTGACGTCTCGCGAGTCGGGATCGACTCCTTGGAAGCCGGCAACGATGACCACCTTGCCCTCGTCGAGGCCGGCGCGGACCCGATCCCCCCGGATGCCGATGATCTCGGCCTGGCCGTGGGCGGGAGTGGTGAGGATCCCGGCCTGGGATCCGGTGAGGCTCATGGCCGGCACCCCGTGGTCTTCGATCGCCATGGCGCACAGCGCCATCGAGATCCGCTCCCCGGCGGTGAGCAGCATGTCCATCTCCCGAGGATGGGAGTGTTCGCTCACCCCATGGGCGAGTTCGATCAACTCGTCGGTGTAGCTGCCCATGGCGGAGACGACCACGACGACCTCGTGTCCGAGGTCGTGGGTGGCGACGACGCGACGAGCCACGTTGCGGATGCGATCGACGTCTGCAACCGATGTGCCTCCGTACTTCTGTACCACGAGCGCCATGAGACGGCGGAGTGTACTGGCTGTGAAGGCAGGCCCGGTTCGATGAGCGGTCCGGACAGGATGCCGGCTCCGGGTAGCATCGCGCCTCTCATGGGCCGGCGTCATCCACTCCCCCGCTCCATCCTGGCGGTCGTCGCCCTGGCGCTCGCCACCGGTGCCTGTGGCGCGGCGGACGGAGCGTCGCCAACCACGACCGTTGCCCCCGCCGCGACACCGGCGACGACCGCCACCAATGCGGCGTCGCGCCCTCCGGCCGACCTCGGCGGGTTCCGAACCCAGCCGACCGCGTGCGGGGCGAGCGCTCCTCCGGCGCCTTCCTCCCTCAGCTTCGACGCCCCCGGCGACATGGGGCTCGATCCGGCGATCCCGGTCACCGCCACCGTCACCACGTCCTGCGGGGACGTCGTGCTCGAGCTGGATCCTGCCCTGGCGCCCGCCACCGTCAACTCCTTCGTGTTCCTCGCAGAGCAGGGTTACTTCGACGGCACCGTGGCGCACCGTGTCGCGCCCGGCTTCGTGGTCCAGGCCGGAGATCCCACCGCCACCGGGATGGGCGGCCCCGGGTACGTGGTCCCCGACGAGTTGCCCCCCGCCGGCACGCTCTACGAGCAGGGAACCGTCGCCATGGCCAATGCCGGCCCCGGCACCACCGGCTCCCAGTTCTTCATCATGCTGAGCGACGCCGCGCTCCCCACCAACTACAGCGTGTTCGGGAAGGTCGTCGCCGGCACCGACACCCTGGCGCGCATCGCTGCCGTCCCACTCGGTTCCAACCCGCGGGGCGAGGTGAGCGTCCCTCTCGAGACCGTCTACCTGGAACGGGTCACCGTTGCTCCCTGAGGCCGGCGCCGGGGAAGCAGCCGTGAGCGGCTCCTTCTATCATCTGCGGCCATGGCCACCGACAAACGCGAGCGACAGCGCCAGAATCGCGAGCTGAAGCAGGCCGAGGAGCACAAGCAGCGCCGCCGCCGGCAGTTTCTCAACCGGACGAAGCGGATCGCCATCTGGGTGGTGCTGATCCTGGTCCTGATCCTGGTGTCGTCGTGGTTGTGGGGCGGCGGATCGTCCGGCGACACCACCACCACGGTGGCGTCGGCGGCGTTCGTGACGCCCATCTGAGGTCCATGGCGGTCGATCTCCATCTCCACAGCGTGTTCTCGGACGGCTCCGAGACGCCACAGGCCATCGTCGACCGGGCGGCCCGCGCCGGGCTCACGGCCATCGCCCTCACCGACCACGACACCCTCGACGGTGTCACCGAGGCCGCCGCCGCGGCCCGGAAGGCCGGACTCGTCTTCGTCCCCGGAGCCGAACTGTCGGTGCAATGGAAGACCGGACCGATGCACCTGCTCGTCTACTACCTCGAGCCGGGGTCGGGACCCTTGCAGGACCGCCTGGCGGAGATCCAGGCAGGCCGGGTCCACCGCAACGAGCAGATCGCCGACCGCCTCGGCGGGCTCGGCATCGAGGTATCCCTCGAGGAGGTCGAGACGGAGGCGAGCGGCCGGGGTGTGGGGCGCCCTCACTTCGCCGCGGTGCTGATGCGCAAGGGCTACGTCGCCAGCATGGGGGAAGCCTTCGATCGCTATCTGGCGGCGGGCAGGCCGGGATACGTGAACCGGGAGCGTCTCGGCGCCGCCGACGCCATCATTCTCGCTCGGGCCTCGGGCGCGGTCCCGGTGATCGCCCATCCCCACACCCTCGGCATCACCGCCGCCGACTTCCGCGCCGCCTTCGAGCACCTGGTCACGGTCGGCCTCGGCGGGATCGAGGCGTACTACGGCGAATACCGGCCGGAGATGCGGCGCCACCTCGCCGGGGTGTGCCGGCGTCTCGGCATCGCCGCCACCGGAGGATCCGACTTCCACGGCGCCTACAAACCCGGGTTGGAGGTGGGATCCGGGCACGGCGATCTCGCCGTCCCCGACGAGGCGCTCGACGAGCTGCGGCGGGAAGTGGGGACAGGGCCTCAAGTCCCCCGCGACCCGGCCCGATAACGTCGCTGAGCAGGAAGGCGGTCGTGGAAGACCAGTCGGATAAGAGTCCGGGGCGCTTCGAGGCCCCCGTCGGCTATGTCGACGTGCGTACCCGCTACAACACGACCCGCGCCATCGGAGGTGTGGCGATCGTCGCGTTTGCCGCGTCCGGTCTCTTCCTCGACCTTGCCACCGCCCCGTTCGTGCTCGCCGCCGGCGCCGTCCTGCTCGGTGACGCCCTCTACCGCCGCCACCACGGCCGTGACGCCCTTCCCCTCCTGCTCGTCGACGTCACGGTGATCGGCGCCTTGCTCTTGGTCCGTGGGCATTCCGCCCCGGTGGAGGTTGCCGCCGTGCTCTACGCGCTCACCTCCGGGATGTTGCTGCTGTCGATGAGGCACACCACCTTGGTGCTCGCCTACTCCATGGCGTGGATCACGCTGGTGGCCACGATGTCGCCGCTGGTCGACGCCAACGTCTCGTCGGTGCGGGCCGGCGTGTTCGAGACGATCACGATCGCGGTGTTGACCGCCATCGTCGCCCAGCTGCTCTACGGGGCGGTGCAGGCCCTCCACGCCGCCACCATCCGCCACCGCACCGCTCTCAACAGCGAGCGCAAGGCGGTTCGCCTCAAGAACGAGTTCGTGTCGATGGTGAGCCACGAACTCCGCACCCCGCTCACCAGCATCGCCGGCTTCACCGACACCCTGCGGGAGAGCTGGCGAGACCTCTCCACCCGTGAGATCGAGGAGTTCCTCCTCATCATGCGCCACGAGGCAACCCATCTCTCGAATCTGGTGGAGGACGTCCTGGTGATCCCCCGCCTCGAAGCAGGCCAGCTCCGGCTCGAGTTCGCCGAGTTCGACCTCGCCGGCGTGCTGCAGGACACCGCCCGGCTCATCTTCTCCGGCGCCGATCAGGAGTACAACGGGGCCATCCCGAGCGGCGTCATCCTCAACGCCGATCCGGGACGGGTCCGTCAGATCATCCGCAATCTGCTCGAGAACGCCCGCAAGTACGGGGGCGACCAGGTGCTGGTGGAGGGCGAAGCTCGCGGCGACCGCTACATGGTCGTAGTCAGCGACAACGGCCCCGGAGTGCGGGATGAAGACCAGGAACGCATCTTCGAGCACTTCGAGCAGGCGACCAAGGGTGACGCCCGCTCCAATCAGGGTGTCGGACTGGGTCTGCCGATCGCCCGCAAGCTGGCTCGTGCCATGGGCGGCGACCTGTGGTTCGAGTCGCGGTTCCCCACCGGGTCCCGTTTCTGCTTCACCGTGAACCTGGTCCGCATCACCCACGACGCCCAGGTCGCCCTGCCTCGGGTCGAAACCAGCGAGGTCACCTGAGCCTGCGCCGTCGCGCGGTGGGCCCTTCCCGATGGTCGCCGGCACGATCCTGAGGCAGGTGTATCGGGCGCCCCGCGTTCACTGCTCCTCGGGGTCGACCTCGGCGGAGTCGATCTTGGTGCGTCCCGGGGATTCGTAGGTGTGCGACGACAGTGGACCCGGCGTCTCGCGGGGCCGGCAGGCCACCACCCAGGAGCTGGGGCGCGGCTGACGCGGCGGGACGGCACGGACCTCGGCTTCATCCAGCAGCACCCGGGTGATCACGGCGGCGATCGCCGCCGCCTCCGCCTCCCCGGCGCCTCCCACGATCTCGAACGGTGCGGTCATGGACCCGACTCTACGAGTTCGACGAGGGTGCCGCCGAACGCGGCGGGGTGGACGAAGGCGATCCGGGAGCCCCGCCCGCCAGGGCGGGGAACCTCATCCACCAGGCGGGCCCCCTCCTCACGCAGGTGCCGCAACGCACCCTCGATGTCGGCGACGGCGAGCGCGATGTGGTGCAGTCCCTCGCCGCGGCGAGCCAGGAACCTCCCCACCGGGGTATCCGGGGCGAGCGGCGCCAACAGCTGGATGAAGGAGCCGCCCACGGCGATCAGCGCTTCCTCGACCCCCTGGCTCTCCACCACCTCGCGGGAGAGTGGCTCGGCCCCGTAGAGCCGCCGGTAGGAGGCGAGGGCGGCGTCGAGATCGGCGACCGCGATCGCCACGTGATCGAGGTTGTAGGCGAACATGGCGGGAACGCTAGTGCCCGGCCGCCGCCCCGGCTTCCGGCGCCCCGGTGGGTAGCATCCCCCAGACCGAGGAGGATCCGCCCATGGCACCCGTGATCTGCTCCATCGCCCGCACCCCGATCGGCAGGCTCAACGGCGTGTTCGCCGATGTGACCGCCGTCGAGCTCGGAGGGGCCGCCATCGCCGCCGCCCTGGAACGGGCCGGCGCCGACCCGGCAAGCGTTGACGCGGTGATCTTCGGGCACGTCATCGGGGCCGGCCAGGGCCAGAACACGGCACGCCAGGCCGCCCATCGTGGCGGCATCCCCCTCACGGTCCCGGCCGTCACCGTCGACAAGGTCTGCCTCTCGGGCATGACCGCCATCGCCGGCGCCGCCCGCCGCATCCGGGCGGGCGAGGCGTCGTTGCTGGTCGCCGGCGGCATGGAGTCGATGACCGGAGCCCCCTACCTCCTCCCCGGAGCCCGCCGCGGTTACCGGTTCGGCGACGCCGCCCTCGTCGACGCCCTACTCCACGACGGCCTGTGGTGCGCCTTCGACGACTGCTCCATGGGGGAGTCGTCCGATGCCAAAGGGCGGGAACTCGGCATCGGCCGCCCCGAGCAGGATGCCTGGGCGGTGGAGTCCCATCACCGGGCCCGGGCTGCGACCGAGGCGGGAGGATTCGACGACGAGATCGTGGCGGTGACGGTGCCGGCGCGACGCGGCGACCCCGTGGTGGTGAACCGCGACGAAGGTATCCGGCCCGACACCACCATCGAGAAGATGGCGGCGCTCCCGGCCGCCTTCGGCGCCGGAGGTGCCATCACCGCCGGCAACGCCTCCCAGATCTCCGACGGCGCCGCCGCCGTCGTGGTGGCCTCGGCCGAATCCGCCGCCGAGGCAGGGCTCCCGGTCCTCGCCGAAATCGTCGCCTGGGCCGAGACGGCCGGCCCCGATGCCACCCTCCATGAGCGTCCCGCCGAGGCGCTCCGCCTGGCTCTCGGTAGGGCCGGGCTCACCACGGGCGACCTGGACCTGGTGGAGATCAACGAGGCGTTCGCCTCGGTCGCCCTCTGGTCGGCGCGCCTGCTCGACCTTCCCTTCGAGCGGGTCAACGTCCACGGTGGGGCGGTGGCGCTCGGTCATCCGCTGGGCGCGACCGGAGCCCGCATCGTGGTCACCCTCGTCAACGCCTTGCGCCGGCGCGGCGGTGGGCTGGGGGCGGCGACGCTGTGCGGAGGCGGCGGGCAGGGGGAGGCGCTGGTGATGAGGGTCCCGGCCCCGGAGGCATGACACCCCGCCGGGAGCCGGCCCGGTCTCACTCCCGACCGCGGGCGACGGCGTCCTCGAGCAGGGCGTCGTAGAGGGGTGCCACCGCCGACCAGTCGACCAAGGACATCACCGGGTACAGGCTGTCGGCGATCGCCTGGGCCGCCTCCCGGTGCTGCAGCGCCCAGGTGATGAGGTCGACCAGCTCCTCCTCCCCGTGGTAGAGGCATTGATCGTGCACCTCGACGGGGAGCCGCTCCGGGTACACGAGGCGGTTCGGGAGCACCGGGAACGCCCCGGCGTAGATCGCCTCGGTGATGGCGATGCCGAAGTACTCCTGATTGGCGGTGGACACCACGATGTCGCTCGACATCAGGAACCGGTCGTAGGCGTCGTCGGAGGCGTACCCATAGTGCACCAGCCGGTCTCCGAGGCGCCGCTGCAGCCGCTCGAAGGCAGGGGGGTTGGAGACGAACTGCTCCCCGGCGATGACCAGCTCGAAGTCCAGCCCCCGCTCCGCGAGACGTCCCATGGCGCGAGCGAAGCTGGTGGGACCCTTGTCGTATTCCCAACGCTGGTTCCACACGATGCGGGGCACCGGGCCGCGGGTCCGCTCCAGGTCGTCGAACCGGCGCAGATCGACACCGACCGGGACCACCCGGCTGCGGCGGCGCACCGCGGGAATGAAGTCCTCGTGCTCGTGGTCGGGGAACTGGCGGAGGAAGCGGGACAGCTCACCGAACCAGTCGTCACGGTGGAACTCGGAGTTGAAGAGCACAAGGTCGGCGGCCAGCATCGAGAGCCAGTTCACCATGGCGTAGGTCTGGTCCGGCTTGTCCTGCGAGGACAGGGGGTAGCTGAGCTGGTTCTCGTGCATGAAGATCGCCACGGTGGCGTCACCGAGGTCCCGGTACGCCAGACCGAGCAAGGCAGGAAGGTTCAACATGCTCGTTCCCAACACCACGTCCACCGGCCCGCCGCGCCCGATCTCGGCGTGGAGGTCACTCGCCAGGGTGGCGGCGCCTCCCTGCATGCGCCACTTCCAGAAGCGGGCCTCATGGGTGACGAGCACGATGTCGTGGCGCGAGAACCGTTGGTAGCCCTCGGCCCATGCCCGGTGCGACCCGGAGAAGTACGGCTCGATGATGGCGATCCTCATGCCGTCTCCTTCCCCGCCGCCACCGGTCACAGCTCCTTGCGCCCGGAGAGGGCCCTACCAAGGGTGATCTCGTCGGCGTAGTCGAGGTCGCCACCGACCGGCAGACCGCTGGCGAGCCGGGACACGGTGACCCCGAGCGGTTTGAGGAGGCGGGCCAGGTAGAGAGCGGTGGTGTCGCCCTCGACGGTGGGGTTGGTGGCGGCGATGACCTCCTCGACGCCCTCGGACTCGATCCGGCTCACCAACTCCTCGATGCGAAGCTGCTCGGGCCCGATGCCCTCGATCGGGGAGATGGCGCCCCCGAGCACGTGGTAGCGACCCGAGAACTCCCGGGTGCGTTCCAGCACCGCGATGTCCTGGGCCCTCTCGACGACACAGAGAAGGGCGGGGTCGCGGCGAGGGTCGCGGCAGATCGAGCACATCTCCTCGCCGGTGATGTTGAAGCAGCGGGAACAGAGCCGCACCTGCCGGCGCAGTTCGACGATGGCGTTCCCGAGCCTGAGGGCGTCGGCTTCCTCGACGTGGAGTAGATGGAACGCAAGCCGCTGGGCGCTCTTGCGCCCGATCCCCGGCAGGCGGGCGAACTCGTCGATGAGCCGTTGAACCGGCGGCTCGAACATCAGCCGAGAAGGCCCCCGAGGCCGAGGCCACCCATCGCCTGTCCGGCGTCGGCGGCGGCGGCCTGGAGCGCCTGGTTGACGGCGGCCACCACCAGGTCACCGGCCATCTCGGGATCCTCCGGATCGAGCACTGCCGGGTCGAACTCGACCGACACCAGCTCGCCCGATCCCCGCACCACGGCGGCGACCGCTCCCCCACCCGCGGTGGCGCGATAGGTCTTGTCGGCGAGTTCCTGTTGCGCCTGTGAGAGCTGCTGCTGCATCTTCTGCGCCTGCTCCATGAGCTGGCGCATGTCCTTCGGCATACGTCCCATGACGGTCAGCGTAGCGGCTCGGGGACCTGTTCCCGGGACGCCGCGATCCCGTCAGTCGGAGACGACTTCGCCGCCGAGGATGTCCGCCACCAGGCCGGCCGGGTCGGCGATGTCGTTGCCCTCCTCCAGCAGGTCGTCCTTGTCGGGCGCCCGCGGCGAGGCCTCGGGAAGGGCGGCGGCCTCGGAGGCGGGAGCCGCCCGGAACGTGATCCGGACCGTACCTCCCAGCAGCTCGCGGCCCAGCCGCTCCATGAGGGCGATGAGTTCCTGGTCGGCGCCGAGCTGCGCCAGGTGGAACGGGGAATCCAGCTCGAGGGCGATCGTGCCACCCACCACTTCGACGGGTACGGCCTCCTTGAGGAGGGCGTGGCGCCGCGGCCCCGCCTCGTCCCGCACCCGGGCGGTGAGGGCGGGCCAGGCGGCCTCGAACGTCGCAAGGTCGAGACCCACCGGCGGCGCGGCGACTTCCTCTGGCGGCGGCGACGCGGCCGGGGTCGGATCTGCCGCGGGGACCGTCTCCGGGAACGGAGCGGACTCCGGCGACGGAACGGAGGTGTCCGGATCGTCTTCGCCGGCAACCGGCTCCGGATCGGGCTGCGACGGCGTCGCAGCGGCACGAACCGTGGCGACCGGGGCCGCCTCGGGCGCCCGGGCCGGCGGCGGCGCGGCGGAGAACTGACGAAGCTGGCGCTCCATCCGGTCGACCCGTTCCATCACCGAGGCAGCATCGAGCGCCGTCTCGGGGCGGGTGAGGCGGATCAGGGCCAGCTCCACCACCAACCGCTCCTCCCGGCCCTGCCGCAGGTGCAACAGCGCCTCGGAGAGCTGATCGATGGTGCGCAGCACGTCGACCGCCTCGAAGGCAGCAGCATGGCGGCGCCACTCCTCCAGGGTGTCGAGCGGCTCGTCCACCACCTCCTCGAGGTTGGGGGCGTACTGGGCGAGGAACACGCCGCGGAAGAACCCGAGCGCCTCGCCGACGAAGCGACGCAGGTCGGCACCCTGGGCGGCGAGCTCGGCAACGAGGGCGAGCGCCCCGGGAGCGTCGTGCTCCCGGATGGCGGTGGCGAGCGTGGCGAAGGCCTCGGTGTCGGCGAGCCCGAGGGCTCGGGCGACGAGGTCCGACTCGACGGTGCCGCCACCGAGCGCCGCCACCTGCTCCAGCAGGCTGAGCGCGTCCCGTACCGAGCCACGGGCGTGGGTCGCCACCATGGTCAAGCCGCCGGGGTGGGCCTCGAACCCCTCCCGGGCACTGATGGTCGCCAAATGGTCGACCAAGGTCTCCACCGGGACCGGGTGAAAGTCGAAGCGCTGGCTGCGGCTCCGGATCGTGTCCAGCAACTTGTAGGGCTCGGTGGTCGCCAGCACGAAGATGACGTGCTCGGGGGGCTCCTCGAGCGTCTTGAGGAGGGCATTGCCCGCCGCTCGGGACAGCATGTGCGCCTCGTCGAGAACGTAGACCTTGTGGGCGCCCCCGGCGATGGCCACCGTGCCGACGTTGACCCGGATCTCCCGGATGTCCTCGACCTTGTTGTGGGAGGCAGCGTCGAGTTCGATGACGTCGAGCGAGGTCCCCTCGGTGATGCCGACACAGGAGAGGCAGGCGTTGCACGGCTCACCGGATTCGAGGCGGTCGGTGCAGTTGATGGCCTTGGCGAGCAGACGCGCCGTGGTCGTCTTGCCGGTTCCCCGCGGCCCGGCAAACAGGTAGGCGTGGGCGATCTTGCCCTCCACCACCTCCCGGGAGAGGGTGGTGGTCACGTGGTCCTGCCCGATCACCTCGTCGAACCGCTGCGGCCGGTACTTGCGGTAGAGCGCCTGGTAGTCCATCGCATGCGATGGTAGGCGACCCGACCCACACGGGGGACACGAGCCGTCTCCGGAGCCGGTCGTGCCGCGCCGATTCCCGGCGGCACCGCTCGGTGGAGAAGGCCGCTCCGTCGCGAGAGTGTGGGAACTCGCCGTCGCGGCCGGATCGTCTCATAGGCGACATCATCACCTCTTCGAGACAAGGAGGAACCATGCGTTCCGCCATCGCCCTGACGGTCCTGCTCCTCGGCATGAGCGCATGTGGAAACGACGCCGCCGCCAACGACGGCGCCACGAACCGGCCGGACGAAACCGCTGGCGGCACCGGGAGCCAGACCTACGTCCTCACCGCGGACGACGCCGGCCTCGACCTCGAGGTGACGGTCGGCGACACCATCGAGGTCACCCTCGAAGGCAACCCGAGCACCGGGTACGGATGGGAGGTCGACACCGTCGACGCCGCCGTGCTGGAGCCCGCCGGCGAGCCCGAGTTCGTCTCGGCCGCCGACGCCGACGTGGTGGGGGCCGGCGGTACCTTCACCTTCACGTTCACCGCCGCCGGCGACGGGGAGACTCACCTGGAACTGGTGTACCGCCGGCCGTGGGAGACCGATGTGGCGCCCGCCGACGGTTTCGGCGTCACCATCACGGTCGTCGACTGACCCCCGGCATCCGCTTGGCGACCCCGCCGACTACGGTTGCCCGTCATGCGACTGGGCATCGATCTCGACGGGGTCGTCGCCGATTTCAACGACGGCTGGATGCGGGCCTACAACGCCGAGTTCGGCGCCGATCTCACCACCGACCAGGTGCAGACCTGGCACGCCGCCCTCGGCCTCACCCACTTCGAGGACCTGTCCGGGTTCTGGCGTTGGGCCCGGCGCGGGGATGGACCGTCGGTCTTCCGCTCGTTCCAGACCTACCCGGGGGCGGTCGAGGCGCTCGAGACACTCGCCGAGGACCATGACATCGTCATCCTCACCGTGAAGCCGGACTGGGCCGTGCACGACACCTTCGCCTGGATCGCCGAGCACCGGATCCCGACCCGCGAGATCCACCTGCGCGACGA
>CAYUDA010000023.1:0-13992 GCA_964443425.1 uncultured Acidimicrobiaceae bacterium | reverse complement strand
TTCACTCGGTATCGGCGGCGACTCCGAGCTCCGTCAGGCGCTCGCTGAAGCCCTTTTCGCTCTGGTCGAGAAGCATCGCCAGCATGCGGAGGTCGTTGGAGCGAATGGTGAGTACCCGGCCGTTGAAGTCCTGGCGCAGCATCTGGATGCCACGCAGGAACCGCTCGACCACGTCGGCGTCCTTGCCGGTCAGCTTCTCGACCTGATTGAGATCGATGGTGAGCCCCTCGCTCACCCCGCCGACATGGTGATCGACCGTGTCCTCTTGCGGGAGGAGCTGGCCGATCGGCACGCTGTAGAACTCGCTCAGGCGGTGCAAGCGCGGCAATGACAAGCTGCGCTCACCCCGCTCGTATGCCCCGAGCACCGCTGCCTTGAACTCCTGACCCGACAGGCGCTGGACGTCCTGGAGCGACAATCCGCGTTGCCTTCGGATCGAGCGCAATCGTTTGCCGACTTGCTCGTTGTACGTTGGCACCTTCTGCCTCTCTTCGGCCCTCACAGAGAGCGCGCATTGAACGCTCTCTGTGGTGACATCATAGTCACATGATCAGCCCACCCGTCGAGATTTCCTCGGCAAACCGTCCTCATCCTGCCCCGACGCGCAGGCACTAGTCCGGAGACTAGTCAGCGGCACTCAACGCCTGCAGTATCAAGGTCGCCGCCACCACGGCGGCCGTCTCGGTCCGCAGGATCCGGGGCCCGAGACCAACCTCGACAGCACCCGACGGTAGGTCATCGGCCCGGAACCCGCCCTCGGGTCCGATGCACATGACGACGTCCTCTGCGGCCGCGGCCACCGCAGGCTCCAGAGGCCCCGCCCCCGGCACCGCCACCAGCACGACCGCCCCCGGCAACGCCTCCACCACGGCCGCGATCGAAGCCGGACCGTCGATCTGGAGCAGGCGGGGCCCGCGGGACTGCTGGAGGGCGGCCACCGCCCAGGCCTGGGTCTTCTCAGGACGGGGGGCTCTCCCCTCGCCGTGGCGGGATTCGATCCATACCAGGCGCTCCACCCCCAACTCGCCCAGCTTCTCGACCACGAACCGGGCCCGATCGACCTGGCGGGGGGCCGCCACCGCCATGGTGAGCGCACGGGAGAGCAGTGGGATCTCCTCCTCCTCACCGCGGCGAATGGCGCCGGCGGCGTAGTGGCCCTCCCCCACGCTGCCGGCCCCGTCGGTGTAGGAGACGGCCGCGCCGGAATCGAGGCGGAGCACCCGTTCCAGGTGGCGCCGCTCCCGTTCGTCGACGGGGAGCTGATCGCCGTTCCACGGTCGCGGGACGTACACGTGGGGGACGTGGCTCACGTCAACCGCTCCGCCGCCTCCGGCGACGGCGCCCCTCCACCGGCTGCTCGCCCCGCAAATCCGCCAGCGACCGCAGCAGCGCCTCCTCCTCTTCGCTGAGATCCTCCGGGGTGCGCACCTCGACCTCGACGAGCAGGTCACCGTGTCCCCGGCGCCGGAGACGCGGCATGCCCTGGCGCGCCATCCGGAACACGGTCCCCGACTGGGTTCCCGATGGGATGTCGACCTCGGTCTCCTCGCCGTCGACGAGGGGAACCGTGCGCTTCGTCCCCAGTGCCGCCTCCGCCATGCCGAGCACCAGGTGGTGGCGCAGGTCGTCGCCGATCCGTTCGAAACGATCGTCGGCGGCGACGTGAACCTGCACGTAGAGGTCCCCGGGCGGCCCGGACCGGTCGCCGGCGCCGCCCCGGCCCGAGAGCCGGAGGCGGGTCCCGTCGTCGACCCCGGCAGGGATCTCCACCGTCAGCTCTCGTTCCGCGTCGACCCTGCCACCGCCGCGGCATTCGGGACACGGTTCCTCGATGATCTCCCCCCGGCCCCGGCACACGCTGCAGTCGGTGACCGTCATCATCGCCCCCAGGAACGTGTTGCGGCTGGTCTGCACCTGGCCGCGCCCGCCGCAGGTGGAACAGCGCACCGGGGTGGTTCCCGGCGCCGCCCCGTTCCCGCCGCAGACCGGGCACCGCCCGGGGGCGTTGAAGCGGATGTCACGGCTCACCCCGGTGGCGGCCTCGGCCAGGGTCAACTCCAGCACCACGCCCACATCGGGTCCACGCTGCGGTCCGGACCGGGCACGGGTCCCGAACCCGAAACCCCCAAAGCCGGAGCCGAAGAACTGCTGGAGGATCTCGTCGAGGCCGGCGAAGTTGCTGAACAGGTCTCCGCTGGCGAACACCTCGCCCCGGTCGTAGGCGGCGCGGCGCTGTGGGTCCGACAGCACCTCGTAGGCCTGGGCGATCTCACGGAACCGGGCTTCGGCGTTGGGATCACCGGGGTTGGCGTCGGGATGGGTCTCGCGGGCGAGCCGACGGAACCGTTTCTTGATCTCGTCCTGGGTGGCGTCGCGCGACACGCCGAGCATCTCGTAGTAGTCGGCCATCGTCACCCGCCGAGGCTGTCGCCGAGGCCTTCGCCCACCTCTTCGACCAGTCGGATGGCGCGGCGGTAGTTCATCCGCATCGGCCCGAGCACCCCGACCCGCCCGACGCCGCTGCCCCCGGCGTCGTACCTCGTCGACACCACCGCCAGATCCTGCTCGTCCATCGCCAGCTCGGCGCCGATGCGCACCGAGGTCCCGGCGGTGTCATCGGAGAGGAGCCGGCGCAGCGCCACCTCGGTCTCCAGGATCTCCAGCATGGTGTGGACGTGGGCGAGGTCCTCCCACAGGGAGGCGAGCTGGCTGGTGCCGCCCACGTACATCTCCGACGTGCTCCCCTCGGCCGATTGCAGCGCGTTCGCCACCGCCCGCACCAGACGGAGCCTCCCCTCGGGTATCTCGTTGACGGGAAGGTCGGCGACGGCCCGGCCGCCTTCGGCGAGGGTCCGGTCCTCGTAGCAGCGCACCAGGATCGCCTCGGCGGCGTCCAGCTCGGCGTCCGACGGGGCCGCGTTGAGCCGCACCACTTCCTGGGACACCCGCCCCGACGTGCCCACCGTCACCGCCAGCAACACCGGTCCCCCCAGGTGCACCAGATGCAGGTCGCGTACCGACTCGGCGCCCATGCCCGGGCCGATCACCACCGCCGGGTAGTGGCTGATCTCCGACAGCAGGCTGGTGGTGTTCTTGAGGAGCCGGCCCAGCTCCTGATGCACCCCGGCGAAGAAGGCCTCGATCCGGGCCCGGGTTGCGCTGCGCAGCCGCAGCGGTGAGCAGTGGTCGACGTAGTAGCGGTAGGCCTGGTCGGTCGGCACCCGTCCCGCCGAAGTGTGGGGCTGGCGCACGAACCCGTAGGACTCCAGCTTGGCGAGGTCGTTGCGCACCGTGGCGCTCGAGACGTCCAGGCCACTGCGCTCGAGGATGGCGCGGGAGCTGACCGGCTCGCCGGTGCGGATGTACTCCTCGACGAGAGCTTCGAGAACCCGGGATCGACGCACGTCCAGCATGGACCCGAACTTAGCACTCTCAGGTTGAGAGTGATAAGAATCGACCGACTCGGGACCCCCCAGGCCTTCACGGCTCATCCGGGATCTCCCGCAGCACGGCGTCGGTGAGCAGCGGGCGCAGCACTCGCAACCGGCCGGCGCGCTCCTCGATCACCCCGGACACGACCAGCCGCCGCCCCGCCTCCGTCGCCAGCAACGAGGACCCTGCCTCCCCCGCCTCGGCTCCGGCCGCCCTCCGAAGCCCAAGGAAGAGCCGTTCCTGCTCGCGTCCGGCGGCGGTGAGGCGCTCCTGACCCGCCTCCGGACGCTCCCCCCGCTCCACCCGTTTCAGGTACACGTCGAGGCGCCGCACGTTGCGTCGCCGTATCCCGTCGCGATGGCTGTGGGCGCCGAGCCCGAACCCGAGGTACTCGCCCTGGGCCCAGGTGGCGAGGTTGTAGCGGCAGACGTGTCCGGGCCGGGCCCAGTTCGACACCTCGTAGCGCACCAGCCCGGCCGCCGAGGCGGCCGCCACCAGATACCCGTAGGCGTCGGCCTGGACGTCCGGATCGGGAGCCGGGGCTCCACCCGCCACCGCCCGCGACAGCGCGGTGCCACGCTCCACGGTGAGGGCGTAAGCGGAGAGATGCTGCACCCCGGCGTCGAGAGCCTTCCGCACCGACGCCGCCCATGACGCCGTCGACTCTCCCGGGGTCCCGTAGATGAGGTCGACGTTGACCGTCCGGAACCCGGCCGCGGTCGCAGCCCCGATCGCCGCCGCGCCGTCGCCGGGGCCGTGCTGGCGTCCCAGGGCCTCGAGCACCTTCGGGTCGAAGGACTGCACCCCGAGCGAGACGCGGTTGAAGCCGGCGGCGGCGACGGCGGTGGCCGCCTCGGCGGTCCAGTCCTCCGGGTTGGCCTCCAGGCTCACCTCGGCGTCCTCCGCCAGCCCGAACCGGTCCCGCAGCGCGGCAACGATGCGCTCCAGTTCCCCGGGAGGGAGCCGGGAGGGAGTGCCGCCACCGAAGTCGACCGCGTCCAGCGGACCCCACACGCCTGCCATTTCGATCTCGGCGAGGACCGCGTCGACGTAGCGGGCGAACCGGTCGGGACCACCGCCCTCCTCGGGGGTGACGACGGCGAAGTCGCAGTAAGGGCAGCGCCGGTGGCAGAACGGGACGTGCACGTAGGCGGAGCGCCAGGAGCGGGCGGCGTCGGCCAACTCCGCCGAGTCCGGCGACAGTGCACCGGATACGACCGGGCCCGGCCCGGTCACTCGTCGATCCGCAGCGCCGAGATGAACGCCTCCTGCGGCACCTCGACCTGGCCCACCATCTTCATGCGTTTCTTGCCTTCCTTCTGGCGTTCCAGCAGCTTGCGCTTGCGGGTGATGTCGCCGCCGTAGCACTTCGCCAGCACGTCCTTGCGCTTCGCCTTGATCGTCTCCCTGGCGATGATGCGTCCCCCGATGGCGGCCTGAATCGGGACGTCGAAGAGCTGGCGCGGGATCAGCTCCCGCAGCCGCTCCACCAGCGCCTTCCCCCGCCGGTAGGCCCGGTCGTCGTGCACGATCGAGGAGAAGGCGTCGACCGGCACGCCGTTCAGCAGGACGTCGAGGCGCACCAGCTTGGCGTGCCGGTAGTCGGCCGGCTCGTAGTCGAGTGAGGCGTAGCCGCGGGTGCGGGACTTGAGCTGGTCGAAGAAGTCGAAGACGATCTCGGCGAGTGGGATGCGGTAGTGCAATTCGACCCGTTCCGGGGTGAGATACGTCATCTCCCCCGTCTCGCCGCGGTGCTGCCGCACCAACTCCATCACGGTCCCGACGTACTCGCTGGGAGTGATGATCATCACCTTGACCACCGGCTCGGAGATCGACGCCAGGTTGGCGGCGTCGGGCAGGTCCTGGGGGGAACGGACCGCCACCTCGGAGCCGTCGGTGAGGTGGGCCCGGTACTCCACCGAGGGGGCGGTGGCGACCAGGGCGAGGTCGTACTCCCGTTCCAGGCGCTCCCGCACGATCTCCATGTGGAGCAGGCCGAGGAACCCGCACCGGAAGCCGAACCCCAGCGCCCGGGAGGTCTCCGGCTGGTACACGAGGGAGGCGTCGTTGAGCCGCAGCTTGTCGAGCGCCTCCCTGAGGCGTTCGAAGTCGTCGCCGTCGGCGGGGAACAGCCCCGAGTACACCATCGGCTTCGGTTCCCGGTATCCGGTGAGAGGGCGCGGGGCGGGGCGGGCCGTGGTGGTGACCGTGTCGCCGACCCGCACCAGGTCGATCTCCTTGATCCCGGTGATCAGATACCCGACCTCGCCGGGACCGAGCGCCTCCACCGGCACCAGGGCGGGACGGCGCACCCCCACCTCGTCGGCGCCTGCCTGGACACCTGTCGCCATGAACCGCACCGAGTCGCCGGTGCGCAACACCCCGTCGACGATGCGCACGTGGCAGACCACACCCCGGTAGCTGTCGTAGTAGGAGTCGAACACCAGGGCCCGGGTCGGTCCGGCGGCATCCCCGCCGGGGGCGGGGAGCCGGCTGACGATGGCCTCCAGCAGGTCGTCGACGCCCTCCCCGGTCTTGGCCGAGACCCGGATGATGTCGGTGGGCTCCCCGCCGAGGATCCCAAGGATCTCGGCCTCCACCCGCTCCGGCTCGGCGGCGGGAAGGTCGATCTTGTTGAGGACCGGGATCACCTCCAGCCCTGCTTCGATCGCAAGGTAGGCGTTGGCGAGGGTCTGCGCCTCGACGCCCTGGGAGGCGTCGACCAGCAGCAAGGCGCCTTCGCACGCTTCCAAGGAGCGGGACACCTCGTAGGAGAAGTCGACGTGGCCCGGGGTGTCGATCAGGTTGAGGACGTAGGCCCCACCGTCGACGGCGCGGTACTCGAGGCGGACCGCGTTGGCCTTGATGGTGATGCCCCGCTCCCGTTCCAGGTCCATGGTGTCGAGGACCTGGTCGCGCATGTCCCGGGAGGCGACCGCCCCGGTGCGCTCCAACAGACGATCCGCCACGGTCGACTTGCCGTGATCGATGTGGGCGATGATGGAGAAATTGCGGATGCGCGCGTGATCGGTCATGGCAACCTGGGGAGGGTCTAGCATTGTACCTCCGGATGGTGGCTGCTATCGTGCCGCCGTTCCACACGATCGCACGGGGCACTGCCGCATGGCCAACATCAGCTCACAGATCAAGCGCAATCGCCAGAACGAGACGCGCCATCTCCGCAACAAGGCATACCGGTCCGAGTTGAAGACCCGGGCACGCCGCGCCGTCGAAGCGGCCCAGGCCGGCGACGCCGACGCTGCGACCACCGCGCTGCGTGCCGCCCAGCGGCACTACGACAAGGCGGTCGCCCAGGGCATCATCCACAAGAACACGGCGGGTCGCCGCAAGGCCCGCCTCAGCGAACAGGTGCGCGGGCTCCTCGGCTGAGCCGGCGTAATGCCACCATGAACGCTTCCGACAAGACCTGGCTCACCCCTGCCGCACACGCCAAGCTCCAAGAGGAGCACGAGCACCTCACCACCGAGGGGCGGCGGATCATCGAAGAGCGAATCGCCGAGGCGCGTTCACACGGCGACCTGCGCGAGAACGCCGAGTACGACGTCGCCAAGAACGACCAGGGCCTGATGGAGGCCCGCATCCGCCAGATCAAGCACATCCTCGAGAACGCCGAAGTGCGAGAGAGTCCCAACTCGGGAACGGTCGAGGTGGGGTCGATGGTCACCGTCGTCGACGAGGACGGAGACGAGCTGGAGTACTTCGTAGCCCCGGCGGAGAACAAGGTCGCCGGTCTGCTGCTCGCCTCCCCCGACAGCCCGGTCGGAAAGGCGCTGCTCGGCGCCAAGCCCGAAGACGAGGTCTCCTACCGGGCACCAGGAGGCACCTTCACCCTCAAGATCCGGTCGGTCCGGCCCTTCGAAGGCTGAGCGGCCGTCCGCACGGGCGGTCCGTCAACTGCGCCGTCCCCCGTACCAGCGGCACAAGGCGACGGTGAGCCGCTCCAACGTCACCCGGTGGGTCGCTTCGGGGGCGGTCTTCATCTGGAGGTCGGCCCGGGCGAGCGCACCCACCGCCAATCGCAGATCGGAAGCCCGGGTGCGGCCGCGCGCCTTCCACACCTTCTCGGCGGCGTAGCCGCGCGACCCACCCGCCCGCTCCAGGTAGGTCTCGTAGTCGGGCGCCGCGGCCGCCAGGCAGCGACGCCGCAGGTCGCTCTGCAGGTAGCCGAGGAGTTGCAGCGGATGGCCGTACTCCAGGAAATCGCTGAGGCGGCGCAGTGCCTCGCCCTGGTCTCCCGCCACCACCGCGTCGGCGTAGTACCACATGGGCTCGTCGGGGCGGCTCTTGAAGCGGTCACGCACCACGTCGACCCCGATCCGGTCGGACTCGACCGCGAGCTGATCGAGAGCACGGCCCAGCGCCGCCAGGTCGGACCCGAAGCGCTGGATGAGCAACGACGCCGCGTCGCCCTCGACGGAGACGCCACGGTCCCGGGCGGCCCCGACGAGCCACTGGGCGGCGTCCCGCTCGTTGATCCTCCCCACCTTCACCGTCTCCCCCACCTTCCTGAGGACCGCGCCGAGCGGAGCCGGGATCGCCCCGGCCGCCACGAACACCGCCGCCACCGGGCCGTCGGCGGCGAGCTGCACCAGCTCCGCCACCACCTCCGCCTCGGCTTTGAGGAGCGATTGCGCGTCGATCACCAGCAACCCGCTCACACCGTCGAAGAGCGATCCACTCTGGAGCGCCGGCACGATCAGCTGCACCGGAGCCCGCAGCCCGGAATCGGACGTCTCCTCTCCGCTTCCCTTGCCGGGGACGTCGACGCGGACCGCGGATCCGGCCCCGAGCTGCTCGAGGGCGGCGTGGGCCCGGGCCAGCATGAGCTCCCGCTCGCCGGGGCCGGTCTCCGATGGCCCGTTGATAGTGACGATGGGTTTCACGACGCCGAGCGTAGCTTGCGGGTGTGTCACCGGTCGGGGCCGTCCGGAACGGACAGCGGGATCGAAACATCCCCCTCCACCAGGGTGAGATGCACCTCCACTCCGAGGCGGTCGAGCAGGGCCATGATCTCGGGGGCGGGATGCCCGTAGCTGTTCTCCCCGACGCTGACGACCGCCACCTTCCCCACTGTGCGCTCGAGCCAGGCGGGATCGCTGCTCGCCGATCCGTGGTGAGGAACGAGCAAGACGTCGGGCGACACCGCCGGCAGCTCCCGTTGGGCGACGGCGCCGGCGTCACCCGGCAGCAGCACCGAGCGGCCGGCAGCCTCCACCCACAGCACCACCGACCCGTCGTTGTCGGCGACGTAGCGGCGCTGCGGTCCCAGGGTCTCGATCCTGAAGGCCCCCACCGTGGCCACCACCCCGGCCCGCACCCGTTGCACCGGTACCCCGGCGGCCGAGGCGTCGGCGACGAGGGCGGCGAGCAGGTCGCCACCATCGGGATGGTCGGGCGCCCACAGGTGCTCCACCGTCAACGCAGCGGTGAGGCCCTCCAGCCCGCCGACGTGATCGACGTCGCCGTGGGTGGCCACCACCAGGGTGAGGTGATCGATCCCGTAGCGGGCAAGGGCATCGAGCAGCACCTGCGGCTCCCGCCCACCGTCGACGAGCACCGCGGCCCCGCTCGGGTCGCGCAGCAGCACCGCGTCGCCCTGGCCGACGTCGAGAAACGTCACCGTCGGTCCCGCCGGTGGTGACGGGGGCCGCACCGTCACTGCCAGCAGCACCACGGCGACGACGACCACCGCCGGCCGTAGGGCGCGTCGACGGAAGGCGGCCACCGCCGCGGCCACCGCGGTGACCCCGAAGAGGTCCAACTGGGGCCAACCGGCCGCGGCATGCGCCACCGCCAGCACGCCGCCGGCGAGGGAGGCGGCCAGCCGCACCGGCACGTCCCACCCGACGGCGACCCCGATCCCACCCAGCGAGGTCGACGCCGTCACCAGCGGAGCCGCCAGCAGGTTGGCGAGGGGCGCCAGCAGCGGCACCGAACCGAAGGTGACGAGTAGCAGCGGCACCACCGCCGCCTGGGCCGAGATGGTGGCGGCCAGCACCGTCCACAGCCAGCGTGGTTTCCGCCCGGCGAACAGCCGTCCCGCCCCCGCCAAGACCCCGGCGGTGGCCGCTACCGAGAGCTGGAACCCGGCGTCGGCGGCGAGGTCGCCCGCGGTGACCAGCAACAGGGTCACCGCACCTCCGAGGGCGGTCCAGGCGTCGAGCGGGACGCCGGCGATGCGTCCGGCGAGCACCAGCCCGGCCATCGTCGCCGCCCGTACCACCGACGATTCCCAGCGGGTGAGAACGACGAAGACGGCGAGGGCACCGAGGCCGAGCGACGCCCGGAGCCGGGGCCCGAGCCGGAGCGGAGCCACCACCAGCCACCAGGCACCGAGGAAGAGGGCGACGTTGCTGCCCGATACCGCTACGAAGTGGGTCAGGCCGGCACGGCGCAGTGCCCGCACGTCGGCGTCAGGAAGCCGCGAGACGTCCCCGACGAGGAACCCGGCGAGGAGGGCGGTGGCGGGGTCTCGCTCCCCCGGCACCATCGCCTGGATCCGGGCGCGGAGGGCGTTCCCGACCCGGAACCAGGGCGCGCTCGCCGAGGCGACGCGGGTGACGGTCCTGGCCTGGAGCGTCCCCGCCACCGCATCGCCCCGCACCCACCCCGGATTGGCGCGCAACCGGCCGGTGACGAGCACCGCGTCTCCCGCCATCACCTCGAGTGGTTCCTCCGCCAGCACCGCCAGCGGCGGCCCCTGCCACGGGAGGGTGACGCCGCCCTCCACCACCGAAAAGGGCGTCACGACGACCCGTACCTGGCCGGGGCCCCACGGCGCCGGATCGGAGCGGGCCCGCGCCGTCACGGTGACGCCCCCCGTGGGTAACTCGGCGGCGAAGGTGGCTGCGGTGCGGCCCGCGGCCAGCATCCCGGAGGCGGCGCCCGCCACGAGGGCCGCCGCCCCCAGGATCGGTCCGGCCCGGCGCCACAGCGCCACCACCACGGCCAGTGCCGACACGCCGGCGACCATCGCCCACCATCCGAACCGCAGCCCCCCCAGCGCGCCGACCCAGGTAGCCGCCGCCAGGCTCGTGAGGACCCGGCCCGGACCGCGCGGCCATCCCACCTCAGGGAACGATCACGGCGTCCCGCAGCGCCGCCAGCTTCCCCTCCCCGATACCGGGAACGTCGAGCAGGTCGTCGACGGAGGCGAAAGGGCCGTGCTCCTCGCGGTAGGCGTGGATGCGCCCGGCGAGTACGGGTCCGACTCCGGGGAGTTCCTCCAGCTCGCTCGGCGTGGCCTGATTGATGCGAACCTTGCCGTCGGCGACGGCGCCCCCACTCCCCGTCGACGCTACGCCGTCGCGGGACGGCACCACGATCTGCTCACCGTCGTGGATCGGTGCCGCCAGATTGAGGCCGGTGAGGTCGGCGTTCCGGGTGGCCCCGCCGGCAGCCGCCACCGCGTCGGCCACCCGAGCCTGCGCCCCCACCTCGACCAGCCCCGGCACCCGCACCTCCCCGGCGACGTGCACCGTGATCGACCCAACCGCCGCCGCGGCCGTCGGTGACGGAGTCACCAGGGGCGCCGGCTCGGGGCGATCGAGGCCGAACCAGATCCAGCCGCCGACGACGGCCGCCGCCAACACTCCAACCCCGAGCCAGGTACGCCACGAAGCCTCGATGGACACCACCTCCCTGCCCATCACGGCCGCGCCCGGCTCCGCCCCCACATCTAGCAGCAGGAGCGCGCTGGGAGAAGGGTGCCGTCAGAGGTGGAGCAAGCCCTGCAGCTCGTCGAGACGCTCGACGATCTGGTCACCGTAGAGGAGGGCGATGACGGCGATGAGGTTCACCCCGGCATGGGTGAAGATCGGGAGACTGAGGCTCCCGGTCCGCAGCGCCTGGTAGGCGAGCACGACGCCGATGACGACGAGGCCGGGGACCACGAAGATGGCATTGGGGTCGGCGAGATGCACCGCGGCGAACACCACCGCGGAGAGCAACACGGCCGGGGTGCGTCCCATGGAGCGCCGGAGCCGGGAGAGCAGCATGCCGCGGAAGATCATCTCCTCGACGATGGGTGCCAGCACGACCACGACGAAGACCACCAGAACGACGTCGACCGTCCCCCGCGCCTCCCCGGCGATCTGGGTCACCTGCTGCTCGGGTGGGTTGTCGAGATCGAGAATCAGCTGGAGCGGCAGCAACACCGCGTAGACGACGAGGAACTGGAGCCCGACCCCGGCGAGCAGACCCCACAGGTCGCGCAGCCGGAGCACCATCCCGAAGTCGGTGGCGAGCCGGCCGGTGCCCCGGCTGCGGGAGAGGAACGCCATCACGGCGAGCTGCACTGCGCCCTGCGCCGTCGAGCTCACCACCAACTCGGTGACACCGCCCGGCTCCGCCTCGATCCGGTAGAGGACGACGAGGGCGACCACGGCGCCCACCAGGCCGGCGAGGAACACGCCGACGGCGTCGGTGAACGACCAGGGCGCCTCGGGCAGGTAGGGATCGTTGGTACGGGCACGGCGTTCGATCACCGCGGACCGTCCCGGGGGATCCTGGCGGCGGCGTCGCGCGCCTCGACCTCGAGCCGGATCTCGCGGTAGGCGTCCCAGTGGCCTCGCCGCCGCAGCCGGCCCCGCAGGTAGTCGCCGAGGTAGCGCGCCGTGTAGCGGAGGACGCCGAGCCGCCGCCACTGCTCGGCGTGCATCAACTCGTGCACGATGAGGGGCCCCCACCGGTCCGGCTCCGCCCCGGCCCGGAAATGGTCCATCACCGAGGGCTGCACGTAGATGCCGGTGGGCAGGGTCATGGCGGCGATACCCTCGAACCACACCTTGCGCAACCACCCGGGCGCCACCTTCACGTTCACCTTGGCCGGGTCGAGGTGCGGCATGAGACCGGCGACGGCGTCGACGTCGGCGCCGGCGGCGAGGAGCAGGTCGAGGGCGGGTGCCTGGTCGGACATGGTCCCGAAGGCTACCGACGCCCGGTTGGCAACGGTGCGCCGCAGCGCCGGCAGGGCCTCCTACCATGGCGCACTCACCAAGCGGAGTATGGACATGGCGAGCGCATACGACCATCGGGAGATCGAGCCGAGGTGGCAGGCCGCCTGGGAACAGGAGGGCCTCTACCGCTCCCGGGTCGACTGGGATCGACCCAAGCACTATGCGCTCACCATGCTCCCCTACCCCTCGGGCGATCTCCACATGGGCCACTGGTACGCCATGACGCCGAGCGACGCCCGGGCTCGAGTGATGCGGATGAAGGGCTACAACGTGCTCTTCCCGATCGGCTTCGACGCCTTCGGTCTCCCTGCCGAGAACGCCGCCGTACAGCGCAACATCCACCCCGCCAAGTGGACCTACCAGAACATCGACCAGATGCGCCGCCAGATTCGCTCGATGGGCACCATGTTCGACTGGGAACGCGAGGCGGTGAGCTGCGACCCCTCCTACTACCACTGGACCGAGTGGTTCTTCTCCCAGCTGTACCGAGCCGGGATCGCCTACCGGGGCAAGGCGATCGTGAACTGGTCCCCCACCTTGCAGACGGTGCTCGCCAACGAGCAGGTGATCGACGGCAAGGACGAGCGCACCGGCCAGCCGGTGGTGCAGCGGCTCATGGAGCAATGGTTCTTCGCCATCACCCGCTACGCCGAAGAGCTGCTCGATTTCGAGGGCATCGACTGGCCGGAGCCGATCAAGACGATGCAGACCAACTGGATCGGGCGCTCCGAAGGGGCCGAAGTGACCTTCACCACCGAGGCCGGGGACGACATCGTCGTCTTCACCACCCGCCCCGACACGCTGTGGGGCGCCACCTTCATGGTGCTGGCACCCGAGCATCCCCTCGTCGACTCCTTGACCTCGCCCGAGCGGCGAGCCGAGGTCGACGCCTACCGGGAGCAGGCGGCCCGCCACACCGAGCTGGAGCGGATGGAGACCGAGCGCGACAAGACCGGGGTGTTCACCGGTGGCCACGCGGTCAATCCCGTGAACGGGGCCCGCATCCCGGTGTGGATCGCCGACTACGTGCTGCTGTCGTACGGCACGGGGGCGATCATGGCGGTGCCCGCCCACGACGAGCGCGACTTCGCCTTCGCCCGCCGCTTCGGCCTCGACATCGTGCCGGTGATCCAACCCGAGGGGGCCGCGCCGCTGCTGGCCGACGAGATGGAGGAGTCCTACGTCGGCCCTGGGGTGATGATCAACAGCGGACCGATCGACGGGGTCGCCACCACCGACGCCAAGGGACGGGCCAACCCGTCGATCGCCGCCACCATCGACTGGTTGGAGGAGCGGGGCGCCGGCAAGGAGTCGGTCAACTACCGGCTGCGGGACTGGCTGATCTCGCGGCAGCGGTACTGGGGATCGCCGATCCCGATGATCCATCGCGAGGACGGCGGGATCGAGCCGGTGCCCGACGACGAGCTGCCGGTGCTGCTCCCCGAGGACGTGGCCTTCGAGGGTCGCAGCCCGCTCGTCACCCACGAGCCGTTCCTCGACTGTGTCGACTCGGAGGGTCACCCGGCCCGGCGGGAGACCGACACGATGGACACCTTCATGTGCTCGTCGTGGTACTGGTTCC
>CAYUDA010000022.1:0-14347 GCA_964443425.1 uncultured Acidimicrobiaceae bacterium | reverse complement strand
TCAACTGGGTCATCGGGGTGGTGCTGCTCCTGCTCACGCTGCTCATGTCGTTCACCGGCTACCTCCTGCCGTGGGACCAGCTCGCCTACTGGGCGGTGACGGTCGGCACCTCGATGGTGTCGTACCTGCCCGTCGCCGGCGATTCGCTCCAGCGGGTGTTGCTGGGAGGCTCCACCGTCGGCTCCGCCACCCTGGTGCGGTTCTACGTGCTGCACGTGGCGGTGCTCCCGGCGCTCATGGTGCTGCTCATCGCCCTCCACCTGTGGCGGTGGCGCAAGGATCGCACCCTTGACTCGGGAGGCAACGATGACTGACCGGGACCGCACCAGGCCCGGGCCGGGTCGCCGTCTCGACGTCGGCTCCTCTCCCGCCGCCGGCAAGGACGAGCAGGTGATGACGTGGCCCCACCTCCTGGTGCGGCACGCCGTCGTTGCCCTCGGGATCGTCCTGGTGGTGGTGATCCTCGCCCTCCTCTTCGACGCCCCGCTCCAGGACGTCGCCAACCCCACCGTCACCCCCAACCCGGAGAAGGCGCCGTGGTACTTCGTTGCGCTCCAGGAGCTGCTGGCCCACGTCCCACCTCTGGTGGGCGGCATCCTGGTCCCGGCGACCGTGGTGATCGGATTGATCGCCCTCCCCTACATGGACCGCAACCCGAGCGTGGCGCCGCACACCCGGCGGGTCGCCAAGGTCGCCTTCACGCTGTTCCTGGCCGCCTGGATCGTGCTCACGGTCATCGGGTTTGCCTTCCGGGGACCCGGCTGGGGCTGGGTGTGGCCGTGGCACCACTGGCACGGTGAGCTGTGAGCGATCCGATCGAGCGCCGCCAGTTCCTCGTCACCGTCTGGAAGGTGGGGGCGGGGCTCCTCGCCGCCGCCGGGGTCTGGACCGCCTGGGAGGTGGCCCGGCCTCACTCCACCGGCGGCACCGGTCCCGTCGTCGCCGCCCTCAACGCCGAATCCCTCGTCGCCGACGCCGTGGCCGACGTGCCCGCCGCCGGCAGCTACCTCACCCGGATCGACGGCGAGATCGTCGCCCTCTCCGACATCTGCACCCACCTGCACTGCCGGGTCACGTTCTGCGAGTCGGCGGGACAGTTCGAGTGCCCGTGCCACGGCACCGTCTTCAACCGGGCCGGCGACTATCTCTCCGGGCCGGCTCCGCGAGGCCTCGACCGCCACCCGGTCGAGATCGAGGACGGGGTCGTGCTCGTCGACACCGCCGTCACCATCACCGGGCCGCCTCCCGGCACGCTGACGATCGACGAACCCGCCAAGGGGCCCTCGTGCCACGATGAGGACGGCGCCTGATGGACGAACCGCCCGGCGCCACCTCCCTCGACCGCTCCACCAGCGCCTGGATGGTGGCCGGGGCGGTTCTGATGGGCTTGCTGGTGGTCACCTTCCTCGTCGCCGCCTTCACCGAGCCGGCCCGGCGGGACGACGCCCGCCACGACGTCACCACCGCCCTCGTCACCGAAGGGCACCAGCTCTTCCTGCTCAACTGCTCCGCCTGCCACGGCGTCACCGGCGAGGGAATCACCGCCTCGGCCCTCAACTCCCGGCAGTTCCTCACGTCGACGGCCGACGCCCAGATCGAGGCGATCGTGGCGGCCGGGGCTCCCGGATCCGAGATGGTGCCGTACTCGATCGACTTCGGAGGACCGCTGACCGCCCGCCAGATCGACGCCGTCACCGCCTGGTTGCGCTCGCTGGAGCCCGACGCCCCCGACCGGCCCGACTGGCGCGACATCGAGAACTGACCCGGCGGCTCAGCCGACCGGGATCACCACCCGCACCGCGGTGCCCTCCCCCGGGCTGCTGACGATGGTGAGCACCCCTCCGGCGTCCTCGGTGCGGCGCCGCAGGTTGGTGAGGCCCATCCCGCGGTGAGCGGCGTCGGAGTCGAAGCCGCGGCCCCGGTCCTGGACCACGATCACCAGGGAGGTGAGGCCCCCCGAGACCAGGATCCGCACCTCGTCGGATCCGGAGTGGCGGAGGGCGTTCGACGTCGCCTCCTTGACGATGTTGAGCACGGTATCGGCGAGGTCCTCGTCCAGCTCGTCGAAGACCCCGTCGATGGTGAGATCCACCTCGGCGTCGTAGGACTCCGCCAGCTCGTCCACCAGGTCGGTGACCTCCATCTCCAGGTCGCGGGTGATCCCGGGCGGGCTTCGCAGGTCGAAGATGAACCGCCGCAACGAGCTGATCGAGGAGTCGACCCGGCTCACCTGGGCGAGCACCGCCTCCCGGGTCTCGGCGTCCTCGATGCCCTGGGCCAGCCCTTGGAGGGACAGACCCACCGCGAACAGGTCCTGGATGATGTCGTCGTGGACGTCACGGGCGATACGGGCCCGGTCCTCGGCCACGGCCACCTCCCGCAGCCGGGCGTGGATGCGGGCGTTGGCCACCGCACAGCCCCCGATGAGGGCGAGGCTGGAGATCATCTCCTCGTCCTCCTCGGTGAATCCACCGTCCTTGTTGGCGAGGTAGAGGTTGCCGAACACGTCGCTGCCGGTCCGCACCGGGACCCCGAGGAACGAGTTCATCTCGGGATGGTGCGCCGGGAATCCGGCGGCGTCGGGACGTTCCCCGACCTCCTCGGCCCGCACCGTGTCGCCTTTGATCACGGTGCCCAGAACCCCCAGCCCGAGGGGCGGATGACCGATGAGACCGGCGCGGTGGGGATCCACTCCCCGCTGGATGAACTCCACCAGGAACCCGTTGGATCCAATGACCCCCAGCGCCCCGTAGTTGGCTTCGGTGAGCTTCATGGCGGTGTCGACGATGGTCTCCAGCAGGCCGCGCAGCTCCCCCTTCTCCGACACGTTGACGGCGGCGTCGAAGAGGCGAGCGAAGCGATCGGGGTCCAATGAGGCACGTTCCACGGGCCAGACGATACCCTCGGCTCGCAACCAGGGGGGCCGAACGGCCCTCGGAATGGGGGCAGCCGACACCGTGGGACAGGGTGCGGCACACGGTACCGTGTGGCCGTGACCTGGCGGTCGCGGAGGAACCATCATGCGTGTGCTTCTCGTCGATGATCATCAGGTGGTGCGCCAAGGGCTGCGTGCCCTCTTCGGCGCCCACCCCGAGATCGAGGTGGCCGGCGAGGCCGAGGATGCCGCGTCGGCGATCCGCCGGGTCGGCTACGACTCCCCCGACGTGGTGGTGATGGATGTCCGCCTCCCCGACATGAGCGGGGTCGCCGCCTGCCGGGCCATCCTGGAGCGTTTTCCCGAGGTGCGTATCCTCATGCTGTCCTCCCACGTCGACGAGGAGACGATCCACGAGGCGATCATCGCCGGGGCGTCCGGCTACCTCATCAAACAGGTGGACGGGCAGCGCATCGTCGACGCCGTGCTCCGGGTCGGCGCCGGAGGGTCCGTCATCGACCCCACCGTGACCGACCGTCTCTTCCGGCAGATCAGGGGCACCGCCGACGGCGATCCGGTCTTCGCCGAGCTGTCGGAGCGGGAGACCCGGATCCTGGAGCTGATCGCCTCCGGGCTCACCAATCGGGAGATCGCCGATAGCATCTTCCTCGCCGAAAAGACGGTGAAGAACTACGTCTCCAAGCTGCTCGCCAAGCTCGGTTTGCGCAACCGGAGCGAGGCCGCCGCCTACATGGCACGGCGGGCCGCCGAGCAAGATCGCAAGCTCCCACCCGAGGACTGGGACGAGCCGTAGCGGCCGCCTTCAGGGCCTGCCGTAGCCGGTCACCGGCACCGCTAGGGTCTGCAGGTGGCCTCTCGTATTCGCGTTCTCATCGTCGACGACCACGAGGTCGTCCGTGCCGGCATCGTGTCGTTCATGGACGGCAACGACGGAATCACCGTCGTCGACGAGACCGGCTCGGTGACCGAGGCGGTGGAGAGCGCCGCCCGCAACCGTCCCGACGTGGTGGTCATGGACGTCAAGCTCGCCGACGGCTCCGGCATCGACGCCTGCCGCACCATCAAGGAGCAGGACCCCGAGATCAAGGTGGTGATGTTCACCGCCTTCGCCGACACCGATCTGCTGGAGGCGGCGCTCGACGCCGGGGCATCCGGCTACGTGCTGAAGCGCATGGACGTCGGCGTGCTGCGCGACGCGGTGCGCTCGGTCGCCAGCGGCGGCTTCGTGCTCGACCCGAGAGCGGAGGCGGCGCTGGAGGCGGGCCGGTCCTCCACCACCGATGTCTCCCGCCTCGACCGGCTCTCTCCGCAGGAGCGGAGGGTGCTGGCCCTCATCGCCGAGGGTCTCACCAACCGTCAGATCGCTCGCGAGCTGGCCTTGGCGGAGAAGACGGTGAAGAACTACGTCTCGACGGTGCTGCGCAAGCTCGAGATGACCCGCCGCTCCGAGGCGGCCGCCTTCCGGGCCACGATCGACGCCGAGTAGCCCTCCCGGTCAGCTCCCGGCGCGCACCAGCCGGTACACGGTTCCCGGGGCGGAGGTGACGTAGATCTCGCCGGCGGGGTCGAGCCCGAACGACGTGGGGGCGGCGACCTCCCCGGGCGCGAACCACTCGTGCACCTCGGAGTCGCCGTCGCCGCGCCGCAGGCTCCGGATCCATCCCCCGCAGTAGTCGGCGAAGAAGTACTGGCCGGACAGCTCGGGGATGGCGTCGCCCCGGTAGACGAAGCCGCCGGTGATCGAGCAGCCCTCGGAATGGGTGTAGGTGTGGACGGGGAGCACCAGGCCGGCCGGGTCGCAGTCTCCTTGGTAGCAGGCGTCGCCCTCCATGAGCGGCCAGCCGAAGTCGAGGCCGGGTTCGTCGGCGGCGACGACGTCGATCTCCTCGATCCGATCCTGGCCGACGTCGGCCACGAAGAGGTCGCCGCCGTCGAAGGCGAAACGCCACGGATTGCGCAGCCCCATCGCCCACACCTCGGGCGCCCAGCGGTCGTCCCCCGACCCGGGGTTGTCGGGCGGGATGCCGTAGCCCTCGTATTCGGGCCCGACCTCGATGCGGAGCAGGGCGCCGAGTAGGGTGTCGGGCCGCTGGCCGTTGCCGAACGGGTCGCCGGCGCCGCCCCCGTCGCCCATCCCGATCCAGAGGGCTCCGTCCGGTCCGAAGGTGACGAGGCCGCCGTTGTGGTTGGCGCGGGGTTGATCGATGGCGAGCACCACCCTCGCCGAGTCGGGATCGGCCCGGTTGGGATCGTCCGACACGGTGAACTCGACGATGGCGGTGTCGCCGTCGACATCGGTGAAGTCGAGGTAGAAGCGCCCGTTGGCGGCGTAGTCGGGATGGAACGCCAGGCTGAGCAGCCCCTGCTCGCCGTCGAAGGCGACGTCGTCGCGGATGTCGAGGAAGGGCTCGGGATCGCCGCCGTCGATCACCCAGACGACGCCGGGCTGGTCGACGACGAAGAGGCGGGGGTCACCGGGGGGCGCAGTGAGGTAGACGGGTTGGGTGAACCCGGAGGCGACCTCCTCGAGCGCCAACTCCAGGTCTGCGAGAGGCCGGGTGGTGGTCGTCGCCGCCGCAATGGTCGTGGTGGACTCGGCGCCGGATGCGACGGTGGTGGTCGTGGTCGTGGCAGTGGTGGTCGTGGTAACGGCACGGGGGGTGGCGTGGCTGGTGGTCGACGGGGCAGGCTCCTCCTCCGCGCACGCCGCCACCGTCACCAGCACCACCACGGCGAGGATCAGGGCGCGTCGCATCGCGCCAACGCTACCGGCTCCCGTGCGAACCCCGCCTCACAACCCTGGGTCGGGAGCAGGTGGGCAGTGGGTCAGGCGCCGCGGACGAGGCGGGCGGCGGCGGCCTCCCGGTCGGCCTCGCGGGCGGCGCGGCGCCCCTCGTCGACGTCGACCCGCAGCAGCAGGACGATGCCGACCAGGAAGAAGACGATGATGCTGAGCACCGCGGGCCGGCTGCTTCCGAACACCCCCACCGCCAGGGCGAACACCAGCGGACCGATGACGGCCGACATCTTCGACATCACCGAGAAGAACCCGAAGAACTCCCCCGATTCGGTGGTCGGCGACATCGAGGCGTAGAGGCTGCGGCTCAACGCCTGCGAGCCGCCCTGGACGATCGCCACCATCCACGCCAGGTACCAGAACTCGATCACGGTGTCGAGCACGAATCCCCACACCGCGATCACCGAGTAGACGACGAGCGACAGGATGATCGTGCGCTTCGTCGTCATCGAATCGGCGAACCGTCCCACCAGGGGGCGCCCGAAGAGACTGGCGAGGGCGAGCCCGACGACCTCGATCACCAGCAGCAACCCGAGGATGCTGCCCAGGCTGCTCACCCGCGGCGCCGGCAGCACCTCGGCCTGGCCGATCGACATCACGGTGCCGGTGGCGTCCTCGTCATGGTGCGCGGTGTTGACGATCGACAGCAGGTGCTCGCCGCCCTCGCCGGCGTCGATCGTTTCGGTCAGCCCGAAGCGGTCCACCCGGTTGTAGCCGTCGATCACGAGCGGATCGTCGCCGTCGAGCACCGGCTCCCCGTCGATGAGGACCGCCCATTCGCCCCGGTTGGGGCCCTCGGCGTAGGTGACCTCGACCTTCTGCCCGTGGTAGCTGAGCCGGTACTCGTCCCCGACCTCGGAGGTGAAGGCGTAGGCGCCGTCGGCGGCCGAGGGCAACTCGCCCTCGCTGCGCACCACCCAGGCGCCGCTCAGGTCCGTCGCCGCCGAGCCGGGCCCGTATTCGCCCTCCCCCACCGCGGTGGCGGTCGAATCGAACTCGGGGAGTCGCTCCCCGGTGACGTCGCCGGGGAGCACGAACCGCCCGGCGAATCCGGCGAGAGGGATCACGATCAGGTTCCACAACACGAAGGCGAGGAACACCGCCCGGAAGCGCTCGTCGCGGCTCGGGATCCGCCCGAAGATGAGGCTGAAGGGGATCCCGACGAACTGCACCAACAGGATCGCCGCCACCAACTCGATGCTGCCGAACCCGAGTTCGGCCCCGTAGATGACCGCCACCCCGATGATGGTCCCGATCCCGTCGTTGTAGATGAGGAAGGCGATCAGGTAGCGGAACAGGTGGCGGTAGCGGCGCAGGTTGGCGAACGTCTCCCGCAGCCGGCTGATGGTGGCGCCGAGGATGGAGAACCCGGCGCCGGCGGCGGTCCCGGCCGCCGGCGGCTCGGGGACCCGGCGCAGGATCGGGATCGAGAACACCGCCCACCACACCGCGACGCTGACGAAGGAGAGCCGGGGTCCGAGGGTGTCGCCCAGGGTGAAGATCATGACGATGTTGATCGCCAGCAGCAGACCCCCGCCGAGGTAGCCGATGGCGTAGCCGCGGGTCGACACCCGGTCCTGGTCCTCGGGACGGGCGACGTGGGGCAGGAGGGAGTCGTAGAAGATGATGGCGCCGGCGGCGCCGATGCGCCCGATGATGAGGAAGGCCGAGGCGAGCAGCCAGTCGCCAGAGTCGACCAGCACGAGCAGACCGACTCCCATGGTGCCGATGGCGGTGAACATCGCCAGGAACGCCTTCTTGGCCCGCAGGATGTCGGAGAGCGTGCCGAGGATGGGCGACAGGATGGCGATGATGACCAGCGCCACGCTGAGCGTGATCGTCCAGTACTGGGTCGCCTTGGCCGGGCTCCCCAACGTGCTCCCGGCGACCTGGCTGTAGTAGACGGGGAGCACCGCGGCGAGCACGGTGGTGAAGAACGCCGAATTGGCCCAGTCGTAGAGGGTCCAGGCCCGGATGCGGCGACGGTATTCGGCGTCGTCGATCCCGGTGTAGCCGGCGATCACCTCGGACGTCACACTGCCCTCCCTGCGCGTGGCGCGCCGCAGGCTACGGCTCGATCACCCGGCGTCGCAACTGGTGGGCCGTCACCGACCCACGGCCCGTCTTCCCTCAGACTCCGGTCCGGTCGAAGAGGGCGCCAAGGGCGTCGTTCACCGCGTCCGGCTGCTCGATCGGAGTGAGGTGCCCGGCGCCGGGGATGACGTGGAGGGTGGCGTCGGGCAGCGCCACCGCCATCGCCTCGGCTTCGGCCGGTGGAGTCACCGTGTCGGCGGCGCCGACGATCACCGCCGCCGGCACCGTCACGGTTGCCAGCACCGCGGTGCGGTCGGGTCGGTCCCGCATCCCGGCGAGGGCGCCGACGATGGTCTCGTAGGGGGTGGTCTCGATCATGGTGCGGAGCCGGGCCCTCGCCGCCGCGGTGGGGCGTGGCCCGAGCAGGGCACCGAGCAAGGTGTCGGCGAGGGCCCCCCGACCTCCGGTGACGGCCTGTTCGATGGCGGCGTCCCGCCCCGCCCTGCCTTCGGCGCTGTCGGGCCCGGGGCGGGTGTCGACCAGGGCGAGGGAGCGCACCCGCTGTGGGGAACGCTCGGCGAAGGCGAGGGCGACGTAACCGCCCATCGAGAGCCCGACCAGGTCGACCTGTGCCACCTCGAGGTGGTCGAGGAGCCCGGCGAGGTCGGCGGCGTGGCGTTCCATGGTGAGCGGTTCGCCGGTGACGGGCGCCGACAGCCCGCTGCCGCGCAGGTCGGGGGCGATGCATCGACGGCGCCGGGCGAGGGCGCCGAGCTGGTCGAGCCACAAGGTGGCGTCGAGCGGATAGCCGTGTACGAACAGGGCCACCGGTCCGGTTCCCTCTTCCCGGTAGTGGAGCAGGCGCCCTTCGACCTCGGCGTACGGCATGGTTCCTCCTCGACCCGGCGTCGGCTCAGCCTACGCGGCTCACAGGCCGCGGCGGCGGGCCTCCTCGGCGATGGCGGCGTCGCTGTAGCGGAGGAGGTCGGCGGCCCAGTCGAGCAGCAGCGGTGGGGCCTCCTCGGCGTCGGCCACCAGCTCGCCGATCCGGTCGCGCAGCGTTCGTGCCCAGGCCCGCCCGCCGGCGGTCTGGTGCGGGGTGAGGGTGCCGTCGGCATTGGCGGTGAAGACCCGCGCCTCGATCTGGGGATTGACCCGCGAGCCGCGCTCTCCGTAGACGAGGATCACCGATCCGGCCGGGACGTCCTGGACGCCGCCGGTGGCGATGAAGTCGCCGACGAAGGCCCAACCGGACGACTTGGAGTCGTCGACCCGTTCGACGACCTTGGCCCAGTTCTTGCGGCGCGGATCGCCGAGGAGCGGTATCTCGACGGCGACGATGGGACCCATGGAGCCACTGTACGCCACCGCGGGGACGGGCCGTACGCCCGTCCCGAGGTGTCGGTCAATGGAAGTTGAAGTGGCGGGCGTGTCCCGCGGTGAGGCGGGCCGCCTCGAGCTGATCGTGAACGCCGGGGTTGGCTCCCCGGGCCTGGTCGTGGCGGAACCACGTGTCGAGCAGCTCGCGAAGCGCCGTGTTGAATTGGGTCAGCGCCATGGCTGCGACCTTTCGTTCGTCCAAGAAGGCAGCGGGTTGCCGCGCCCTCCCCATCATGGTCGTCGCGGCAATCATCCAGTTCAAGTGAATGTTTCTTCAATGGTAATGAAGGTATGCTTCATGAAATGCTCGACCTGCACCGCCTCCGGATGCTCCGCGAGATCGTGGTTCGCGGCACCGTCGCCGCCGCCGCCGAAGCACTTGCCTACACCCCGTCTGCGCTCTCGCAGCAGATGGCCACCTTGCGCGCCGAGGTGGGCGCCCCCCTCTTCGAGCGGGAAGGCCGCACCCTGCGCCCCACCCCGACCGCCCGCCTTCTCGCCCGCCACACCGATCGCATCCTCGATGCGGTGGCGGAGGCAGAATCGGCGGTGGCGGCGTCCCTGGAGGAGGTGGGGGGCGACGTTCGCATCGGGGCCTTCGCCACCGGCGCCTACCGCCTCGCCGCCCCCGCCGCCCTCGACCTGGAGCAGACCCACCCGGCCATCCGGGTCCATGTAGCCGAGATGGAGGACCAGGACAGCCTGCGAGAGCTCCGCCTCGGCACCCTCGACCTCGTCCTGCTCCAGGAGTACAGCCACTTCCCGGCGGCGACGCCGCCCGAGCTGCACCGTGAGACGCTCATGACCGAGCCGGTGTTGCTGGCCCGCCCCCGCCGCTGGGACGCCCCCGCCACGCTCTCGGACCTCGCCGAGGCCCCGTGGATCTCCGAGCCGGCAGCCAACCCCCTCGGCACCGCCCTCCTCCATGCCTGCCGGGGCGCCGGCTTCGAGCCGAACATCCGCCACCGCGCCGCCAGCATCCACGTGCTGGTGTCGCTCGTCGGGCGTGGCCTCGGCGTCGGCTTCGTCCCCCAGCTCGCCCTGCGGGGTCAGCTCGAAGACGTTGTGCTCGCCCCGGTGCCGGGCCTCACCCTCACCCGGTCGATCGTGGCCGCCACCCGGCCCGCCCTGGCGCCCCGCCCGGCGGTGGCTGCGACCCTCGCCGCTCTCCACACGGTGGCCCGCGCCGAGCAGACCCGATCCCGCTGATTCTGCGGCGGAGGTGCTACCGCCCCTCGGCGAGCACGTACTCGAGGATCTCCGAGAGGTACCCGTGGGCCATGCAGACGACGGTGTCGGCGCCCCCGTAGTAGATCGTGAGGCGGCCGGTGGGCCTGTCGAGCAGGGCGGCGCACGGGAAGGCGACGTTCGGCACGTCACCAACCTGCTCGTACGGCACCTGTGGTGACAGCAGGTAGTGGGGCCCGCGAGCCCGCACCTTCCACGGCTGCACCAGGTCGAGCAGGGCGGCCCCCATCGAGTAGACGAAGCCGTTGCATGACGTGAGCACCCCGTGGTAGATGAGCAGCCAGCCCTCGTCGGTCTCGATCGGGGTGGGGCCGGGACCGATCTTGGTCGACTCCCAGGTGAGTCGCCTGGTGCCCATCACGTGGCGGTGCCGTCCCCAGTGCACCAGGTCGGGGCTCTCCGAGTAGAAGATGTCGCCGAACGGCGTGTGCCCGTTGTCGCTGGGCCGGTTCAGCATGGCGTAGGCGCCGCCGATGCGGCGCGGGAACAGCACCCCGTTGCGGTTGAAGGGGAGGAAGGCGTTGTCGAGCTGGGAGAAGGTCTCGAAGTCATGGGTAGAGGCGAGGCCGATGGTGGGACCGTGGTAGCCGTTGCACCACGTCACGTAGTAGCGGTCCTCGATCCAGGTGACCCGGGGGTCGTAGGCGTGCTCGAACTCGTTCCCCAGCTCTGCGACCCGTGGCTCGGCGGGCACGAACGCGATCGGGTCGGGTTCGATGTCCCAGTTGACGCCGTCGGCGCTGCGACCGGCGTGCAGGTTCATGATCCGTTCTGTGTCGTCGACCCGGAACACCCCGGCGTAGCCGTCCTCGAAGGGCACCACCGCCGAGTTGAAGATGCTGTTGGCGCGAGGGATGGCGTGGCGCCCGATGATCGGGTTGCGGCCGGAGCGCCACAAGAGATCACTCGAGCCTCGGGGCCGATCCTCCCACGGGATCGTCGGCAGGACGTCCGAAGGGGCGGCGCCCCCTGAGCCGGGCGGCGTGGTCATGGCAGCAAACCCCTCCCGTTCACGGACCTGGCGTCGAGGGTCCTCTCGCGCCGTTCCCCAGCCACCGGCCGGGAACGGTCGACAACGCCTCGATCCTAGGCATCGCCCCTGCCGCGTCCCCGGCGTGCCCGCCGGCGGCGGCACCCGGCAACCGGCTCTCACCAGTCGACGGCGATGTACTTCTCCTCGAGATACTCGGCCATGCCCTCGGCGCCGCCTTCCCGGCCCACCCCGCTCTCCTTCACCCCTCCGAAGGGTGCCGCCGGGTCGGAGATGAGGCCTCGGTTGACGCCCACCATGCCGGATTCGATCGCCTCGGCAACCCGCAGGCCGCGCGACAGGTCGGCGGTGTAGAGATAGGCGGCGAGGCCGTGGCGGGTGGAGTTGGCCAGCTCGATCGCCTCTGCCTCGGTCCCGAATTGCACCACCGGAGCGACCGGCCCGAACACTTCGGTGGCGAGGATGCCGTTGTCGGGCGGCACCTGGGCGAGCACCGTCGGCTCGAAGAAGAAGCCGGGACGGTCCGGGCGGTGGCCACCGGTCGCCACCGTGGCTCCCCCACCGACCGCGGTCTCCACCAACTCCCCCATCCCCTCCTGGGCCGTGAGGTTGATGAGCGGGCCGAGGCCGACTCCGGGTTCCAGGCCGGGGCCGGTGACCACCCGGCTCATGGCGGTCGACAGCCGGGCAGTGAAATCGTCGGCGACGCTCCCCTCGACGTAGAAGCGGTTGGCGGCGATGCACGACTGTCCCCCGTTGCGCATCTTGGCCACCATCGCCCCTTCCACCGCGGCGTCGAGGTCGGCATCGGCGAACACGAGGAAGGGAGCGTTCCCTCCCAGCTCCATCGAGCAGTTGACGACCCCGTCCGCCGCCATGTGCAGCAGGCGCTTGCCGACCTCGGTGGAACCGGTGAAGGAGACGACCCGCACCCTCGGGTCGTGCAGCATCGGCGGTACCACCTCGGCGGAGCGGTTGCATGCCAGCACGTTGACCACCCCCGGCGGCACCCCCGCCTCGTCGAGCAGCGCCGCCATGGCGAGAGCGGTGAGCGGCGTGTCGGATGCCGGCTTCAGCACGACCGTGCATCCCGCCGCCAGCGCCGGGGCGATCTTGCGGGTGGCCATGGCGGCCGGGAAGTTCCACGGGGTGATGAGCACCGCCACCCCGGCCGGCTGATGCACCACCATGATGTGCTTCCCCCCGGCGGGGGCGGTGAGCAGCGACCCCCGGTTGCGCACCGCCTCCCCGGAGTACCAGCGGAAGAACTCGGCCGCGTAGTGGACCTCGGCGCGGGCTTCGGGGAGGGCCTTGCCCATCTCCCGGACGATCAGCTCGGCGAGGTCGTCGGCCCGGGCGACCATCGCCTCGAAGGTGCCTCGCAGCACCTCGGCCCGCACCCGGGGAGCCGTCGCGGCCCATTTCGGGGCGGCGCCGGCGGCGGCGTCGACCGCGGCGACGGCGTCGGCGACGGAGGCGCTGGCGACGGAGGCGATCTGGTCGGCGGTGGCGGGATCGAGGACCTCGATCTCCTTCCCGTCGGAGGCCGGGCGCCATTCCCCTCCGATGAAGAGGCCGGTGTGGCCTCGCTCGACCAGCTCCTGCAGCAGGCCCATGGGTGCTCCCTTCACTGGTGCCGCCGGGTGCCGGCGGCGGGGTCTCCCGTGCTCCTCCCGACGCTAGGAGATCCAGGGACGATCCACCACCGGCGGGACGTGTCGCCGCATCTGGCTACGGTCGTCGCCATGCGCCGCCTCCTCGCCTCCGCTGCCACCATCGTCCTGCTCGCCGCCTGCGCCTCCTCGTCGCCCCCGGCCACGATCCCGCCCGACGCCGTGCCCGCCACGCTGGTGACGGTACGCGACGGCGATTCGCTCGTCGTCGACATCGGCGACCTCGCCGAGGTCGAGGTACGCCTCATCGGCATCAATGCACCCGAGAGCGACGAGTGCCACGGCGCCGCCGCCCGCGCCGCTCTCGAGTCGCTCGTCGCCGGTGCCGACCTCACCGTGCAGCGAGACGGAGACGACCGGGACCAATACGGTCGTCTCCTCCGCTACCTGTTCGCCGACGGCGACCTCGTCAACGCCGCGCTGGTGCGGGATGGCCACGCCCTCGCCGTCCACGGTCTCCATTCCCGCCGCGACGAGTTCCTCGCCCTCGACGACGCCGCCTACCGGCAGGGGCGGGGCATGTGGGCGTCCGATGCCTGCGGGGCTCCGCCTCCGGACGGACCACGCCTCACCGACGCCGCCTGGGATCCGCCGGGCAACGACGCCGAACAACCGGAGCGGGAGTGGGTCGAGATCACCAACCAGTCCGACCAGGACGTCGCCATGGACGGATGGCTGCTGCGGGACGAGTCGTCGCAGCATCGTTTCACGTTCCCGGCCGGGTTCACGCTGCACCCGATGGAGACCGTCCGGGTCCATTCGGGGTGTGGCGAACCGGCCACGGGCCACCTGTGGTGGTGCACCGGCGCGGTGTGGTCCAACGGCGGGGACACCGCGATCCTGCAGGACGGGGACGGAACCGTGGCGGATCGGCTCCGCGCCCCGGCGCCTTCCTAGGCGGCGGCGCTCCGGAATACGCGGCCGATCCCGTGCCCATTCTTGCGCTCACTGCCCTTTCGTTCGTATGGTGTGACCACGCGCTGACATCGCAGACAACTCCGGGTGGGGAAATCGGGAGCCCCGACATCGTCGGGGCCCGTGTCCAGGGGCGAAATGCACATGGACAATCGAGGTCTGTGACCGGCTCTAACCCGTGGGCCCCCTTCGAGTTCGTTCCGGTTGCCGAAGTGGAGTGGCCTGGATCGGTGGGACACCCAAGCGAAGCGGATTCCGTCGCCGTGGTACTCGGTGACGAGATAACGACTCGGGATGTGATCGCCGTGACTAAGAAACTTCCCAGGATCATTCTTGCCCTGGCGAGCCTCGCGACGGCGCTTCTGGCCGGCGCGGCAGGTTTCAAAATCTCGTAGAGCCGTCGATCCAGGCCC
>CAYUDA010000021.1:4095-15012 GCA_964443425.1 uncultured Acidimicrobiaceae bacterium | reverse complement strand
GAACGCCGGCCACGAGGGGCGATGAGCCATAGGTACCCATCGGCCGCAGCCGCGTCATGTATGAACGGATTCCCAGATTCGACCGGACGGCGTGGAGAAGGGGGAGGGTGAGCGGGACCGCCGCTCACGAAATCACAATCACCGGCACCGGGGAATGGGTGGTGCAGGCCCGGCTCGTGGAACCGAAGGCGACCTCCGTGAACGGGCTGTGCCCCGTCTTGCCGACCACGAGAGCGAGCCGCTCCTCGGCGGCGGCGACAAGGCACTCCGCCGGGTGGCCGACGAGCACGTCGCTGGTCACCCCGGCGCCGGTTTCCGCCGCCACCTGGGTGGAGAGCGACCGCAGCGCCTCCAGCGTGTCCCCCACCGGATCGCCACTGTCGAGCTCGGCGAGCCGGGGTCGCTCGGCGAAGCCGTCGAGAGAGACGACGCACACCGCGTAGACGCTGGCGCCGAGAGCGACCGCGGACTGGGAAGCCCAGCGCAGCGCCCGCAGGGAGGGCGCCGAGCCGTCGACGCCCACCAGCAGCGACGAGGCGGCGGCGTCCGCCGGCGCCGAACGGGGAATCACCGCGGTGGGATGGACGGTGGCATGCAGCACCTTGCCGGTGACGGAGCCGAGCAGGTGCGGCATCCAACGTCCCCGGGCATGGGCGCCGACCACGATCAGGCTCGGCGAGGTCTCGTCGGCGATGGTGAGAATGGCCTCCGCCGCCCCATCCTCCAGGATGCGGGTCTCGTATTCGACCGGGCGAAGGGTATCCGCCCATTCATCGACGGCCCGCTCCACATCCGTCTGGTACTTCTCGTAGTCGAACGGAAGAATGGCGATGTCGAGCCCGGCCCACGGTGAGCTGGCATGCACCAGCGTCACCTTGCTGCCGACACGGGCGGCGAGGGCAGCAGTCCAGGTGAGGGCGTGTTGGGCGTTCTCGGACGAGTCGACTCCGACCAGCAACGAGCCGGTCCCGAGGGATCGCACACCCTTGTGGCCCGCGGTCCCGTCCTGCCCCGCCTGAGGGTGTTCTTCGGCGTGGCTCATCCGGTCATCTCCTTCTCCAACTCGACCGGCCTGTGCCGGTGGCCGTTGCGTTGCCTCCATCATGTGCCGCGACCCATGAGTGGTCGATGAGAGTGCCCAACGCCCCAACCGTGCTCACTTCTCGTGATCGACGCCGTCCCTGGGGGCGGGTCCGGGCCGTTTCCGGCCCGGGCCCTTCGGAGGAGAGGATGTCATGCACGGTGGCGCTGGCTTCCTCGTGGTGATGCCTGTTGAGACGGGACTTCCGAGAAGATCGCCTCTCTTTGCCTCCTCATCATCCGCCGACGACGATGAGAGGACGATGAGACTGCGCCACTCTCGTCTGGGTATCTCATTGTCGCCTCATCTGTTTCGCACCAAGATGGGGGACGATCAATGGGGAGCGTCACGATGAGGGTGCTCGTCGCCGAAGACCAACCGAAGATGGCGTCACTGATCCGCCGCGGCCTGGAGTCCGACGGGTACGCGGTCGACGTCGCAGAGAACGGCGAGGATGCCCTCTGGCTTGGCACCGAGTGGGACTACGACGCCGTCGTCCTCGACGTGGGGCTTCCCAAGATCGACGGCTTCGAGGTATGCCGCCAGTTGCGGGAGCGGGGGCGGTGGGCCCCGGTGCTGATGCTGACGGTGCGTGATGCGGTGGCCGACCGGGTCGAGGGGCTCGATTCGGGGGCGGACGACTACCTGACCAAACCCTTCGAGTTCGCCGAACTGTTCGCCCGCTTGCGAGCCCTGACGAGACGCACCCCGTCGCCACGGCCCACCGTGCTCGCGTGGGACGACCTCACCCTCGACCCCGGCACCAAGAAGGTCACCCGGGGCATCGTCGGGGTCGACCTCAGTCCCAAGGAGTTCGCCCTGCTCCACCTCCTCATGACCCGTGGCGAGATGGTGATCAGCCGCACCGAGATCCTCGACCACGTGTGGGACTTCGCCTACGACGGCACCTCGAACGTCGTCGACGTCTACATCCGGTACCTCCGCAACAAGATCGACCGGCCCTTCTCACGGGACACGATCGCGACCGTCCGAGGCGAGGGGTACCGGATGCGCCACGACCCGGGACCGGGCTGACATGGCGTGGTACCGACCGCACACGCTGCGAGCCCGCTTCGGGCTCCGCGTCTTCTGCCTGGCGATCGTGGTGCTGGGCATCGCCCTCGTCGGGACCGGGCTCTTCTGGCGGGCCCGGGTGATGAACGACAAGGTGCAGGGCCTCACCGACCACATCGACAGCATCGAGAGCGAACTCGAGACCCTCTACGAGGCCGGTGGGTTCCCTCCCGCCACTCACACCACCCTCCAATTCCCGGCCCCCGAACAGGGCGTCCAGGTGTGGTCGGCCGGCGGCGTGGAACTCGCCAGCTCCGCCCGGCTCGGCGACGCGGCGCCGGCGATCCCGCCCGAGCAGATCTCCCTCGACGAGACAACCCCTCCCACCACCATCGTGCACCATCCTGTGTTCGGCCACTCGCTGGTGGTCGGCGAGTCCTTCACCCTCGGCTCGGACCGCTACGTGGTGGAGGCGATCACGGGTTTGGCCGACCTGGATCGCGCCAACTTCATCGCCTTCGTCGTGCTCCCGATCGCGGCGCTGCTGCTGTCGCTGGGTATCGGCGCCGGCGTCGGCCTCTCCGTCGATCGGGCGCTGCGGCCGGTCCGCCAGCTCGCTCACCGCGCCACCGAGATCGCCGCCGGGCGGCGGCGGATGCGCCTCGACGTGGCGGCCGACACCACCGAGCTGCAGGATCTCGTCGCCAGTCTCGACGACTTGCTCGACGCCATTCGCGCTGCTTTCGATCGGGAGCAGATCTTCCTCGACGACGCCAGCCACGACCTGCGAACTCCGATCGCCATCGCCCGGGCGGAGCTGGAGCTGGCGGAACGCCACAACCGCCATCCCGAGACTGCGGCGGCGCTGCGCTCCGCCATCGAGGAGCTGGACCGGGTCGACGCCACCGCCTCCGAGCTGCTGGTGCTGGCCCGGGCACGGGCCGCCGGCACCGAGGGCTTCACCACCATCGACGTGGGAGACGTGGCGCAGCGGGCGGCGGCCACCATCCGCCGTGACCCGAGCCAGCGGCGGGTGAAGCTGGCGGTGAAGGGCTCCGGCGAGGCGGCAGGAGACGCCGCGGCGCTGGAACGGGCCCTCACCAACCTCATCGCCAACGCGGTCCGTCACTGCGCCGGATCGGTCGACGTGTCGGTGCGGACGGGCAACGGCTCCGTCACCGTCGTCGTCGCCGACGACGGGCCGGGATTCCCCGAGCATCTGCTGGAGAACCTCTTCGACCGGTTCACCCGCGGCACCGACCGCCGCGCCCACGGCACCGGGCTCGGCACCGCAATCGCGGCCGAGATCGTGGCGTCCCACGGTGGGTCGATCACGGCGACGAACCCGCCCGGCGGCGGGGCGGCGGTGATGATCCGGCTCCCCGCCGTCCCGGCTGGCGCGGTCGCGGCGATGCCGGGGAACGGCCACCGGGCCCCGCGGTGACCGAGATACGGCCGGTCGGGACAACCTCAATCGCCGGAGGGGACATCATCGACGAGGCGGAGCGCCCGCCGGTGCTGGAGCCACAGCGCCTCCCCCAGCAGTGACAGGGCCATCATCGCCAGCAGGATCCCGACCGCGAGGGGCCGGTGCCGGGCGGTGTCGTTGGTGAGCAAGGAGAGCGCAGCCAGGCATCCGAGGACGCCGAGGGCGGCGGCGGCCCGACGCCCGGTTCCGCCGAGGTGGGCCCGGAAGGCGGCGGCGTTCACGACCCCGAAGACGATGAGGAACACGGCGCTGGCGATCGAGGAGATCTCGGTGAGGTCGAGGGTGTTGGCGAGCAGCAGCGACATCCCGGCGGTGATGAGAAGGCCGACCGGCTCCGACCACACCCGGCGCTCGAGCGCCGGCGGCAATTCACCCTCGCGGGCGATGGCGTAGCTGAGCCGGGCCGTCCCGTACAGGGTGGCGTTGATGGCAGAGAGGGTGGCGAGCACGGCCGAGGCGGCCACCAGCACGAACCCGAACTGGCCGAGGCTCGACTTGGCCGCTTCGGCGAGGGCGAAGTCGGCGACGGCGGCGATCCGTGACGGGTCGAGTGAGCCGACGGTGACGAAGGCGATGGCGACGTACAACACGATCACGATCACGACCGAGAGGTACAAGGCCCGCGGCAGGTTGCGGCGGGGACGGCGGATGTCGTCGCCGGCGTTGGCGATCAACTCGAATCCTTCGTAGGCGACGAAGACCAGCATCCCGGCTGCGGCGATGGCCGGCAGCGACGGCCAGGTCGAGACGGAGATGCGGGAGGTCTCGACGCTGGACAGGCCCACCCCACCGACGAGGGCGAGCATCGCCAGTTTCACCGCCACGATGGCGGTCTCGGTCTCGGCAACGATCGAGGCGCTGAGCAGGTTGAGCACCGTCGGGACCACGATGGCGACGGTGATGAGGAGATGGTGGAGCAAGGCCGGGGTGGCGGAGCCCGAGGTGAAGAACGTCGCGGCGTAGTTGGCGAAGGCCGTGGCATAGAGGGAGAGGGTGACGAGATAGCCGAACCAGAGCAGGTTGTTGAGGGCGCCGGTGACGAGCCTCACCCCGAAGACCCGGTCGACGAAGACGACGCTGCCGCCCCGTGACGGGTAGGTGACCGAGAGGACGGCGTAGGAGGACGCCGTCAGCAGCGCCACCGCACCGGCGAGCAGGAACGCCAGCGGGGCACCGCCGCCGGCGTCGCCGGCGACCACACCAAGCACCGCGAAGATGCCACCGCCGACCATGCCGCCGATGCCGATGGCGATGGCACCGAGCAGCCCGACCGACCGTCCCGTACCGTCGGTTCGATTGGTTGGCACGTGTCGCATTCTCACAGACTCTCGTCCCCGCCGACGGGAACCGGGGCGGCGGTATGGAGCCGGACGGTCAGACGTCGACCTGCATCCCGATCTCGACGACCCGTTCCCGCGGCAGGCGGAAGGCCCCGATCGGGGCTGCCTCGTTCCGGTCGAGGATGGCGTAGAGATGCTGCCGCCATGCCGCCATGCCGGGGCGCTTGCCCGGCACCACCGTCACATGACCCACGAAGTACGTGGCGTCGTCGATGTCGGGGACCTCGAGCCGTTCCTTGATGCGCTCCAGGTCGGCGGGGACGTCGACCCGGTCCATGAATCCGTAGTGGAGCATCACCCGGGAGATGCCGCGGGCGAGGTCGACCACGGTGGCTCGGTCGGCGGCCTTGACGTGGGGAACCGAGGCGGTGTCGACGGTGGTGATGATGAGCCGCTCCGGCAGCGCCCCGACCCGGTCGACGAGGTGGGCCAGCACCGGCGGGGTCGAGGCCCTCAGACCGGTCATGACCACGCCGGTCCCCGGGTTCCGCCGCAGCTCCGGAGCGGACAACGTCTCGACGAACATGTGGAGCGGGAGCGTGTGACCGCGGATCCGGACCCCGAGCCTGCGGCGTCCGGTCCGCCAGGTGGTCATGGCGCCGAACACGGTACCGGCGACGGCGAGGGGAACCCAGCCGCCGGCCGGGATCTTCAGGAGGTTGGCGGCGAGGAAGACGGCGTCGATGCAGAGCAGCGCCCCGGTGACGGCGGCGGCGGGGAGCCGGGGCCATCCCCACTTGGTGCGCGCCACCCGGTGGGCGAGCACGGTGGTGATCATCATGGTCGTCGCCACCGCTACCCCGTAGGCGCCGGCCAGGTTCTCCGACCGGTGGAAGGCGATGACGAGCAGCACGGTTGCCACCATCAGGGCGTTGTTGACCGAAGGCACGAAGACCTGGCCGGCCTCGTCGGAGGAGGTGTGATCGATCCGGATCCGCGGCAGGTAGCCGAGGCGCATCGCCTGGCGGGACAGGGAGAAGGCGCCCGAGATCACCGCCTGGGAGGCGATGACGGTGGCGGCGGTGGAGAGTGCCACCAGCGGGTAGAGGCCCCAGCGCGGCACGAGCCCGAAGAACGGGTTGGCCACCGTCGGGTCGTGGAGCAGGAGCGCCCCCTGGCCGAAGTAGTTGAGCAGCAGGGCGGGGAACACGACGCTGTACCAGCCGCGGCGGATCGGGCCGGTGCCGAAGTGCCCGAGGTCGGCGTAGAGCGCTTCGCCGCCGGTGACGACGAGGAAGATGGCGCCCACCGCCACCAGGGCGGAGCCCCGGTGAGTCACCACGAACCCGACCCCATGGGTCGGCGAGATCGCCGATATGACCGAGGGTTCCTGGACGATGCCGATCACCCCGGCGACCGCGATGACGAGGAACCAGAAGATCATGACCGGGCCGAAGACGCTGCCGATCCGGGCGGTGCCGTGGTGCTGGACCCGAAAGAGCATGATGAGCACGACAACGGTGATCGGCACCACCAGGCTGTGGAATCCGGGCACCGCGACCTCCACTCCCTCGACCGCCGAGAGCACCGAAATCGCCGGGGTGATCATGCCGTCGCCGTACAGCAGCGCCGATCCGAAGACGCCGAGCGCCACCATGATCGCCACCCGGCGGGTGGTGGCGTCGCCGCCGGCCAGCGCCGTCAGGGCCAGGATCCCTCCCTCCCCGTCGTTGTCGGCCCGCAGCACGTAGAGCAGGTACTTCACCCCGATCACGATCACGAGGGACCAGAACACGAGGGAGAGCACCCCGAGCACCGCCTCGGTGTCGACGGGGGCCGCGTCCTCGGTGTCGAGGGCGACGCGCATCGCATACAACGGGCTGGTCCCGATGTCGCCGAAGACGACCCCAATCGCTGCGACCACCGCCACCAACCCGACCGTCGATCCCTGCTTGGCGCTGCGTGGCCGGAGATGTTGCACGTGCCCATAATGGTCCACCCAAGGTGAGGCGCGCATGAGAATCGTCACCCGGAGCGAGGAAGACCCCTCGCTCTCACGGTTATCTCATGGGTTAGGCGACAGCCTGGGCACATGACGCACACCGCCCCAACCGCAGCGCCGCCTCGAGCCTCCGGATCACCCGGAGGCGGAGAGAGGAAGCCGTGACCACCATGGCGCCGGGGGCGCCCGGAATCGAACCGCGCTGGACCTCGAGCGCCAAGGAGGCGGTCGGCACCGCCCACGGTGCTGGGAGCCCACTCTGGTTCACTCTCAGCCACGGGATCCTCAACGAGGTCTACTACCCGCGCCTCGACACGGCCTGCCTGCGGGACGCCGAGTTCCTCGTCGCCACCCCCGACGGCCGGTTCTTCGAGGAGAAGCGGCACGGGATGCACCACACCACCGCCATCGAGACGTCGATCCCCACCTTCATGGTCGAGACGGGCGACTCCCACGGGGAGTTCGCCATCACCAAGCGGTACGTCACCGATCCGGACCGTCCCACGCTGCTCGTCGACGTGTCGTTCACCTCCGAGGTGGAGCCGCTCGGCAACTACACCCTCGTGTTCCTGGCGGCCCCCCACCTCGCCAACCACGGCAGCGGGAACACCGCCTGGGTCGACGACTACAAGGGGACTCCGGTGGTCTACGCCTCCCGTGGAGACACCGTGCTGGCGGTGGCGGCGACGGCGCCGCTGCTCGCCAGGTCGGTCGGCTACGTCGGCTCCTCCGACGCCTGGCAGGATCTCCACACCAACCACGCCATGGAATGGCAGTGGGACCGGGCCGAGGACGGCAACGTCGCCGTGGCGCTTCGCCCCGACCTGGCGGCGTGCGAGGGGCGGTTCACCATCGCTCTCGGGTTCGGCGCCAGCCCGGCCGAGGCGGGGCAGCGGGCCGTTGCCAGCCTCCGCGACGGATTCGACGCCTCCCTCGCCCGTTTTCGGGCCGGGTGGCGGTCCTGGAACCGCGGCATCCACCTCCCCGACCTTCACGACCCGGTCGCTCGCGCCTCGGCCCTGGTGCTGGCCGCCCACGAGGCGAAGGCCTTCCCCGGCGGCCTCATCGCCTCGCTGTCGGTGCCGTGGGGGTTCGCCAAAGGCGACGGGGACCTGGGTGGGTACCACCTGGTCTGGCCTCGCGACCACGCCGAGGCGGCGGGGGCCTTCTTCGCCATCGGCGCCCATGCCGACGGGCTGCGGGCCCTCGCCTACCTGCGGGCCACCCAGGAGGCCGACGGCCACTGGGCCCAGAACCTGTGGCTCGACGGCACCCCCTACTGGAACGGGGTGCAGATGGACGAGACCGCCCTCCCGGTGCTGCTCGTCGATCTCGCCCGCAGCGTCGGAGCGCTCGATGCCGACCGCGCCCTCGAGCGCTACTGGCCGATGGTGCGCGCCGCCGCCCGCTACCTGGTGTGCAACGGCCCGGTCACCGCCCAGGACCGCTGGGAGGAGGACGGTGGCTACTCGCCGTTCACCCTCGCCACCGAGATCGCGGCCCTCCTCGTCGCCGCCGACATGGCGGACGAAGCCGGGGAGCCACGGGTGGCGGCCTACCTGCGGGAAACCGCCGACTGCTGGAACGCCCACATCGAGACCTGGTGCTACGTCTCGGGTACCGAGCTCGCCACTTCGTTCGGGGTCGACGGCTACTACGTGCGGATCGGAGTCCCGGACGAGGCGGGCGCCGCCACCCCGACCGAGGGGTGGGTGCCGATCAAGAACCGGCCGCCAGGCGAGGACAACGTACCGGCCCGATCGGTCGTCAGCCCCGACGCCCTCGCCCTGGTTCGGTTCGGACTGCGCTCCCCCGACGACCCTCGCATCCTGGCGACGTTGCGGGTGATCGACGCCACCCTGAGGGAGGACTTCCCGTACGGACCCGGATGGCGGCGCTACACCGATGACGGTTACGGGGAGCACCCCGACGGCGAGCCGTTCGACGGCTCCGGGCAGGGAAGGATCTGGCCGCTGCTCACCGGCGAGCGGGGCCATTTCGCGGTGGCCGGGAAACGGAGCGAGGAGGCCCGGGCGCTGGCGGCCACGATGCAGGCGATGGCCGGCCACGGCGGCCTGCTCCCCGAGCAGACCTGGGACGCCGCCGATCTCCCCGAACGCGAGCTGTTCTACGGACGCCCCGCGGGGTCGGCGATGCCGCTGGTGTGGGCCCACGCCGAGTACCTGAAGCTGCTGCGGTCGATCGCCGACGGGGCGGTTTTCGACCTGCCCACCGCGGTGCAACGGCATCGCCCGAGCCCGGCGGCGCGGCGCCGCCGCTTCTGGCGCCGGAACCACAAGATCCAGCACATCCCGGCGGGGACCACGCTGCGGGTCGAGCTGACCGCCCCCGCCTACGTGCACTGGTCGCCGGACGAGTGGACGACCACCCACGAGACCGCCACCTCCCCCACCGGGATCGGCATGCACATCGCCGACCTCGACACCGCCTCCCTGCCGGAAGGAGCGGAGCTGGTCTTCACGGTGGCGTGGCGAGATCCCGGGTTCGCCGCCGACCACGACGCCGACGACAATGGCCAGCACCGGCTCACGATCGGAGGTGATCCACGGTGAGCGATCTCGATACCGTCGTCCTCTTCGGCGCCACCGGGGATCTGGCCGCCAAGATGCTCCTCCCGGCCCTGTACCGGCTCGAGGAACAGGGAGCCGTCGAGCAGCGCATCATCGGCATCGCCCTCGACGAGTGGGACACGGAGCGGTTCGCCAGTCACGTCGCCTACGCCGTCACCGCCGCCATCCCCGATGCCGACCCGGAGGTGCGCGACCGTCTCGTCGCCCGCCTCGAGTACGTCGCCGGCGACTATGCCGAACGTGACACCTACTCCCGCCTCGGTTCCGCCACCGGCCAGGATGCCCGGTGCCTGCACTACCTCGCCATTCCCCCGAAGATGTTCGAGGCGGTCGTCTCCGGGCTCGCCGGCGCGGGGCTGCTGGAGCATTCCCGAGTGCTGGTGGAGAAGCCGTTCGGACGGGACCTGGAAACGGCCCGTCACCTCAATGGGGTACTGCACCGCGCCGTCCCCGAGGAGTCGATCTTCCGCATCGACCACTTTCTCGGCAAGGAGCCGGTGGAGAACCTGCTCGCCTTCCGCTACGCCAACCCCATCTTCGACGCGGTGTGGAGCCGTCACTACATCGACCACATCCAGCTCACCATGGCCGAGGCGTTCGACATCGACCAGCGCGGCAGCCTCTACGAGACCCTGGGGGTGGTGCGCGACGTGGTGCAGAATCACCTGCTCCAGGTGGTCTGCCTGTTGACGATGGAGGCACCGATCTCCCCCCGGGCCGATTCCTTCGCCGACGAACGGGCCAAAGTCCTCACCGCCACCCGGTCCCTCACACCCGACGACATCGTCTACGGCCAGTACGAGGGGTACCGCGAGGCGGACCACGTCGCCTCCGACTCGCAGGTCGCCACCTTCACCGCCCTCCGTCTCGCCATCGACACGCCCCGCTGGTACGGGGTGCCGATCTTCGTACGGGCCGGCAAGGCGATGGCGACCACCGCCACCGAGGCCGTGGTCGTGTTCCGCGAGTCGCCGCCGTTGCCGTTCTCGGAACAGCACGATCCGCCCGACACCAACCGGCTCGTCTTCCGGATGGGTCCGGGCGACGGCGTCGATCTGCTGGTGCAGACCAAGTGCCCCGGGGAGGGCCTGCGCCTCGCCACCACGCCGCTGACCGTCGACTACGACAACCTCTTCGGGCGGATCCCGTTCGCCTACGAGCGGGTCATCCGCGACGCCCTCGCCGGGGATCACTCCCTCTTCGCCCGCGAGGACGCCGTCGAAGAGGCGTGGCGCATCGTCGACACCATTGCCGACCCGCCGACGGCCCCCGATACCTACCCGCAGGGAAGCTGGGGTCCGTCAGGGGCGGCCGACCTGATGGGACCCAACCGGTCGTGGATCGACCCCAAGTAGCCGGAACCACGAGCCGGAACCGTCACCGCGTCTCGAATCCTTCCTACGGCGCTCGCAGCGGTGTAAGGGCCGGGCCCGGATGTGACCTCTCCCCCGTCACGTCGC
>CAYUDA010000021.1:0-3995 GCA_964443425.1 uncultured Acidimicrobiaceae bacterium | reverse complement strand
CGACGGTCAGGGAGACGATGCCCTCAGGACGTCTTCTCGAGATGACCGCCGAATTCGCGGCGCATCGCCGACAGCAGCTTGTCGGCGAAGTCGGCGGCTCCGCGGGAAGCGAACCGCTCCTGGAGGGCGGTGGTGATCACCGGCGACGGCACCCCCTCCTCGATGGAGGCGATGGCGGTCCAGCGCCCCTCCCCCGAGTCGGAGACCCGGCCGGTGAACCCCTCGAGTCCGGGGTCGGCGGCGAGGGCATCCGCCACCAGGTCCACCAGCCACGAGCTGATGACGGCGCCGCGGCGCCACACCTCGGCCACCTCGGCCACGTCGATCTGGTACTGGTAGGCCTCCGGGTCCCGCAGCGGGGTGGTTTCGGCATCGGTGGCGGGGGGTCGCAGCCCGGCGTCGGCGTCTTCGATGATGGCGAGCCCTTCGGCGATGGCAGCCATCATCCCGTACTCGATCCCGTTGTGGACCATCTTGACGAAGTGGCCGGCGCCGCTCGGCCCGCAGCGCAGGTAGCCCTCGGGGGCGGTGCCGCCTGAGGTCCGGTTCGGGGTGGGATCGACGTCGCCGAGCCCGGGCGCGATCGAGGCGAACACGGGGTCGAGCCGCTCCACCGCGTCGGCGTCGCCGCCGATCATCAGGCAGTAGCCCCGTTCCAGACCCCATACCCCGCCGCTGGTGCCACAGTCGAGGTAGTGGATCCCGCGGTCGGCGAGGGCGTGGGCGCGGGTCATGTCGTCCCGGTAGTACGAGTTGCCGCCGTCGATCACCACGTCGCCCTCGTCGAGCAGCGGGGCGAGGACGTCGACCACCTCCTGCACGACGGCGGCGGGCACCATGATCCACACCGCCCGGGGCGGAGTGAGCGCGGCGACGAGGTCCTCGATGGACCCGGCACCTTTGACCCCGTCGGGGGCGAGCGCGGCGACCGCGTCCTGGTCGACGTCGTACGCCACACATTCGTGCCCGGCGGCGGTGAGGCGGCGAACCAGGTTGGAGCCCATCCGGCCGAGGCCGATCATGCCGAGCTGCATCGGGTGGTCACTGCGGGGAATCTGGGGGGTCATGGTGTCTCCTCTCGCTGTGTGGTCCGCGCGGTCGCGGCCGGTTGGCGGCTCGAGCTGTCGTTCCCGAGCACGTAGCGAGCCACCCCGGCGGCGAAGCCGTCGTCGTCGTTGGCGGTGGTGATCGCATCAGCCGCCTGCCGCACCTCGGCGGCCGCGTTCCCCATCGCGATACTCAGACCGACCTTGGCGAACATCGGAAGGTCGTTGGGCATGTCGCCGAGAGCGGCGATCCGCTCCGCCGGCACCCCGAGTTGGGCGACCGCGTAATCCACGACCGCCCCCTTGTTGGCATCGGGATGGGTGATGTCGAGGTAGTAGGACTGGGAACGCGTCGCCGACACCGCCGCTCCGAATTGGAGGTGGACCGCTTCGGCGGCCGCGACGAGGCGCGGCTCGTCGTCGCTCACGCCGACCAGCTTGACGATCTTGGCGATGCCTTCGAAGGAGGGAACCGTCGACGGGGAGAACGCGACGGTGGCGCTCTCCCGGGCGACGTGCGGTCCGTCCGGGTCGATGACGAACCAGTCGGTGCCGCTGTAGCCCCACACCGATACGCGGTGGGTGCGCAGCAGGTCGTGGAGCGGCAGCACGATGTCGTCGGGGATCGGGCGACATTGCAGGACGTCGAGTTCGGGCGAGACGAACATGCCGCCGTTGAAGGCCGCCAGCGGGGTGGTGAGCTGCAGCGGTTCGATCAGCATCTCCATCCCCCGCGGGGGTCGGCCGCTGGTGATCATGAGGTCGATGCCGTGGTCCCGCAGGTCGCGGGCTGCCTGCCGGGCGGCCGGGGTGAGGCGCTTGTCGCTGGTGACGAGGGTGCCGTCGACGTCGCCGATCACGAGATCTATGGACGCCGGATCGGTCACGTGTTCCTCCTCGGTGCGGCACCGGGTGCTGTCGTATCCATGGTCCGAATCGTCGCGTATCCGACATGAGGCGGCAATGAGAGCCCCGACTCCCGATGCAGCGTGTCCTGCTGTCAACCCAGGGTTGAGAGGCCGGGTTTTCCTGTACTGGAGCCCAGGGTCGGGTGCAGGGCTCTCCGATTCGGCGGACACCGGCGGCTCGCGGGTCGTACCCTAGGCATCACATGCGATGGCGGCGACATCCCCGTGGCGACCCTCCGCTCGATGTTTGGCGGTGGGCTCTGCCACGCGACGGCGCGGTGTGGAACGGCCTCGGTCGCGCCCGCCGGGAGCAGCTCGAGGATCTGACCCGACAGTTCCTCGCCACCAAGGAGTACGAGGCGGCCGGCGACTTCATGGTCGACGACACGGTGAAGGTGACCATCGCGGCTCACGCCGGCCTGCTCGCCCTGGACCTCGGCCTGGAGGTGTACCGGGACGTCCACAGTGTCATCGTCTACCCGACCGCGGTGGTGAAGAGGGGTGCCCATTCCGACCCCTCCCTGCCCGGCGCCCACCGCGCCTGCCCCACTCCTCTCGCCGGCGAGGCGATGCTGCACGGCCCGGTGGTGCTCACCTGGGATGCGGTGGTGTCCGGCGCCCGGCATCCGGAGCACGGTCGCAACGTCGTGTACCACGAGTTCGCCCACAAGATCGACATGCGCTCGGGGGAGGCAGACGGGATACCCCCAGTGGGGGACCGGGCCGACATGGTGCGCTGGGAACGCCAGATCGACGAGACACTGGCCGCACTGCGGGCACGGCCGGCGCCCGACCCGGTGCTCGGCGCCTACGCCGAGGTGAACAGAGCCGAGCTGTTCGCCGTCGCCACCGAGGCCTTCTTCACCGTGCCGGAAGCGCTGGCGGCGCACCACCGGGAGCTGTACCGCATGCTGGCCGCCTTCTACCGACCGGAGCCGTCCCGCTCCTGACCGGTCCGCCCCGGCAGCAGCCTGCCCTCCCCGAGGCGCGTGATGGCGGCGTCGAGCAGGTCACGGGTGACGGTGCCGAGGATGGTCCCCTCCCTCTCGACCACCACGACCTTCCCGGTCTCGAGGGCGGTGATGACGGCGAACACCGCGTCGTCGGGATCGACCGTCACCGCCCCTTCCACCGAGGGAGTGCCGGCGGCCTGCGGCGTCATCACGTCACGGGCCCGGATCGTGCTGATGCCGGCGGACTGGAGCCCTGTCGGCACCCACCGGCCCCGCCGCAGCAGCTTCTCGGTGTAGATCGTCGACGGCGACACATAGCGCCTTACCGCGTTGGCGGTGGCGGCGACGACGAGGAGGGGAACCGCGACGGCGAAGTCGCCGGTCATCTCGGTCACCACCACGATCCCGGTCAGCACCGCCCCGGTGGTACCGGCCACGGTCCCCGCCATGCCGCCGAGGACGAACACGGCCGGGTCGACCGACAGGCCCATGGCGGCGAAGGCGTGCCCGGCGATGGCGCCCACCGCGGCCCCCATGAACAGCGACGGGGAGAAGACGCCGCCGGAGGCGCCGGAGCCCAGGGTGATCACGGTGACGAGCCACTTGCCACCGGCGAGTGCCAGCAGGATCCACGGATTCGAGATGATGTCGCGCAGCACGTCGGTGATGGTGGCGTACCCCACCCCCTGGACGCTGTAGTCGCCGAGCCAGCGGAAGAACCCGTACATGACCAGGCCGACCGTCGCCATGCCGACGACGTGGGCCAGGTAGGGGTTGCGGAAGTGGAGTTCGAACCGGTCCTCTGCCCAGTAGAGGCCCCGAATGAACACCGCCGAAACCACCCCGATCACCGCGCCGGTCGCCACCAGCGCCAGCAGCGCCACCCACGACGCCGACAGCGGCTTGGTCTGCTGGAGCTGGAGCACCGTGAAGGCGAGTTGGGACCCGAGCAGGCCGCGGGCGACCGCGATGGCGGCGGCGACCGCAGCGGCGACGACGAGCAGGGCCCGGCCCGAGACCCGCACCAGCAGCAGCTCGACGGCGAAGAGCACGCCCCCGAGCGGAGCGTTGAAGGTGGCGGCGATCCC
>CAYUDA010000020.1:0-15488 GCA_964443425.1 uncultured Acidimicrobiaceae bacterium | reverse complement strand
GCCGCCCTCGGCAACCCACTGGAACCCGGCCTGGGGCGGGCTCGCCGCGGCCAGCGGCTCGGACGGCTGCTCGGCCGCGGTGGGGAACCAATGGTCGTAGCTGCCGGCCGGGTCCTGCATGACGGGGAACACCGCGAGAAACACGGCGAGGAACACCCCCAATCCGAGCGTGATCAGCACCGCACCGGTGATCCGCGCTGAAGGGTCTTCCAACCGCTCCTCGAATACCGGGCTCATGGTCTGGCCTCCTGGTCGAACGCCGGGACGCCTTCCCTGCCTTCCCTATCAATCGGCCGCAACGCCGGAAATCTCAAGTCGGTGCCCGACCGTCTCGCCGCCCCGTAGCCTGGCGACATGACATCATGGTCCGTTTTCGCGCAGGAACAGCCCGTTCTGGAGAGGGCGGTGCGCGCCCGCTTCGACGCCCATCTTCACTCCCTGCTGGCGACCCTCGATCGGGAGGGAGCTCCACGGCTCAGCGGCATCGAGACACAGTTCTGGGCCGGGGAGCTGTGGCTGGCGATGATGCCGGCCTCGGCGAAAGCGGCCGATCTCCGTCGCGATCCCCGCTTCGCCCTCCACTGCGCTCCGGTCGATCTCACCATGACCGACGGCGATGCCAAGGTGGCGGGACGGGCCGTCGAGGTGACCGACCCGGAGACCGTCGGGGGATTCGCCGCCTCGCTCCGGCAGCCCCCACCCCCGGGCGGGATGGCGTTGTTCCGCGCCGACCTCGTCTCCGCCACCCTCACCCGCGTCGAAGGCAGCCATCTCGTGATCGAGACCTGGCGGCCCGGCGCCCCGGTGGCGAGGCGGCTCGTCGAGTAGCCGGCGCGCTCAGTAGTCGATCAGGATCAGCAGCTCGAGGGTGGAGCCGGCGCCGTCGACGACGACGCCGCCGCCGACCCCGCGTACCTGTTCGATGATGGCCCGCTCATCGGACGGCAGCGGGACCAGGCCGGCGAGGCGGGGAACGTCGAGGTAGACGGAGAGGCCGTCCCCCACCACCAGGCCGTCGAGTTCCCGGTAGAGGGCGGATCGGGTGATCCCCTCCCCGGTGCCGTTGGCGACGGCGCCGACCAGCTCCGGTCCGGTCCCGACCACGAGGCGCTCGTCGTCGAGCGAGAGGGAGGCCACGTCGCTCCCGTCGTACCGCAGCGTGGTGAGATCCCCGTCGTCGACCATCTCGACGCCGAGCACACCGAGCTGATCCTGGAACGACGCCAGCAGCTCGTCGATCGGCGTCCGATCGTCGAGCCCGACCGCACCGACCACCCCGACCGGAACCGTCGTCTCACGGGCGACGAAGCCCTCCCGGGTCTCGGTCACCGCCAGCGTGATGGAGCCCGAGAACGACTCAAGCAGGTCGAACAGGTCGACCCCGGTCACCGCCTCGAACTCCGCCGAGAACTGGTCGAGCTGGTACTGCAGGGTCGGGTCCATCGCGGCCAGATCGTCGCCCGGGTCGCTGCCGCGGGCCGAGAAGAAGGCGATCACGTCCGACGGAAGTGACTCGAGCACCGCCAGGTCGGGTCCCGCCGCCACCGGATCGGTCGGTCCGGCGTAGCCGAAGTCGATCCGCACCCCCTCGTCGACGACGCTGAGGCTGAGGGCGTAGCTGCCGAGGTCGCCCGCCGGGAGCACCCCCATGTCGAACACACCGGACATCTCTTCGAGGAATCCCATGTCGAGGAACACGGTGACCATGCGGTCCTGCGGCAGCCGTTGCAGCGCCGCCAGGTAGTCGGCGTCCTCGGCGAGCGAGCCGGCGCCGCCGTCCAGTCCCAGCGCCTCGGCCACCATGGTCTCAGGGCCGGCCAGCAGCATGTCGTCGGTCAGCACGATCAGCTGGGACTCGAACCCGACATCGGGCAGGAACTCGTACCCCTCGAAGCCCCCCACGGTGCGCGGCGCCACCGCGACACCGGTGTCCTCGGTCAACGCCACGACCTTGTCGACGAAGGCGGCCGCGGCGGTGTGGTCCCGCACCGCGGCGGTGACCAGCACGCCCGGCTCCGGCATCACCTGGGAGGTGGCGGGGATTGCCCGCGCCGCCGGAGCGGCGGAGAGGTCGGCGAAGCCGTCCGTCTCGCCGAAACCGGGCATCTCCCCGAGGTCCCCGAAGTCGCCGTACGGGTCGGTCAGGAAGGTGCCGTAGGCGGCGAGATCGCCGAAGGAGACGCCGACCGTGGCGGAACGGCCGATCCAGGAGAGCACGTCGTCGCTGAGGGTGAGGTCGAGCTGCTCACCCATCGCCTGGTCGATCGCCCCGACCAGGTCGAAGGGCTCGGCGATCACGCCCGCTTCGTGGAGGGGGTCGGCGAAGGCCCCGACCAACCGCTCGAGCCGCTCCCCCTCGCCGAGTTGGAGCACGTCGACCGTCACCGCCACGTCGACGTCGGCCGGCACCATGCGGGCCGACGCCATCGGGTCGCCGGCGGCGTTCGCCCGCCACGCCGCCGCCATACCGACCGCGACCACAGCCACCACCGTGAGCACGATCCCGGCGACGATCCGCCCGCGAGGTTGGGAATCCGGTGCCGGAAGCTGCGGCATCATCCCGGTTCCGTCCTCGGGTGGAAGGGCCTCGACCCAACCCTGTGCACTACCGTCGGTCACGTCACATCCCCCTTGTCTGGCTCACGGCGAATTGTCTCACAGGTTGGGATTTCCGGCCAGGGATTCCCACGTCACACCGGCGCTGCATCCCCTCAGGGTACGGTGAGGCTGACCACCTTGCCCCAGCTCGAGCCCGGCGTTCCCTCCCCGGCGGAGAAGACCGAGGTCGCGGTCGGGTCGAAGGCGACGTTCTCGCCGGCCACCAGCGCCCGCACCGACTCGGCAGTCGTGAGCTGTTTGTGCTCGGCGAGGCGCTGCGCCCAGGTCTGACCGGAGGACTTGCGGTGGATCATCACCCAGTTGTTGACACGGTCGCCTGTCCCGGCCACCCCGTGGATCGCCATCAGATTGCCGTCGGTGCTGATGTCGAGGGCACCCGCTCCGTTGGGCACGTTCTGGCCGATCGGGCGGTTCACCACGTGGGCGACGAACTCGGCGCCGGCCTGGGAGCCACCCGAACGGAGGGTCCAGTGGGTCACCTTCCAGACGTCACGGTCGGAGTCGTTGAAGTCGCTGTCCCCGCCGCGGGGACCGACGAAGTACATGGCGTTCTCGGTCTGGGACCACGCCATGCCCTCGACGTTGCCGGACCCGACCACCCCGTTGGCGACCTCGATGAGCTTGTCGGGGACGATGCCGGACACCGATTCCCGGCTCTGCCCCAGCTCCAAGACAGGCTCGGGCATCTCGTAGACGGCGTCGTGGCCGTTGTCCCAGATCGCCAGGTACCACCGGCCGTTGCGGTAGACGCCGGTGAGGTCCTCGATGTCGCTCCACGACGAGATGGCGCCAGCGCTCCCCGAGGTGTCGAACTTGCCGCGCCACAGCAGCTTCTCGTTGACGGCATCGATGGCGAAGACCGTGTAGCCGGAGGGACCCATGGCGTCGTGGTCGACGACGAACCAGTGCACGCCGGGCGTCTGGCGCGACACGAACATTCCGGATAGCCCGTTCTGCACACCGGCGATGGCAGCAGCGTCGTACACCTCGACGACCGCCTGACTCGGCGGCGGCGGAGCCGGGCTGGGTTCGAGGCCCATCGCCCGCACCAGCAACGACGCCATCTGGTCGCGCCGGATCGGCTCGTCCGGGCAGAAGTGGGTGTTGGCCGGTGGGTTGCAGCCGAAGGTGACGCCCGCCTGGCGGAGGCGATCGATGTCGCCCTCGAAGACCGAGCCGTCGTCGTCGGTGAACCAGTCACCCCGGCCGGGGTCGTCGAGACCGAAGGCGCGCACCAGGAACGCCGCCATCTGGCCTCGGGTCAGGATGTCGTCGGGGCAGAACCTCGGGCCGGAATCGCTGCATCCGTGCGCGACGCCGGCGGCTTCGAGCGCGTTGATGGCGTCCTCGAACTCCGAGTCGTTGTCGTCGACGAACCGGTCGTGGGCGGGGATCCGCAGATCGAGGGCGCGCTGCAGGAACGCCGCCATCTGGCCTCGCGTCACCGCGCGGTCTGGGCAGTAGCGGGTGTTGGCAGGTGGGTTGCAGCCTTGGGTGATCCCGGTGGACGCGAGCATCTCGATGTAGGGCTCATGGACGTTGCCGTCGTCATCGGTGAACGTGCCGCCGGCGAAGGCAACGGGGGTGGTGCTCACAAGACCGGCCGTGACCAGCGCGATCACGAATGCCAGCCGAAGGCCGCCGCGTGTCGGCCTCATCAACGACTCCTCTTCACTTCCCCTTCACCAACCTGCATCGTCCCGGCACCAGGGCACCTTGAGCCACGATCCGTGGTAATTCCTGTTTCTCAAAGTGGTCGCTCGTTCCGCCGCGACGACCCGACCCCACCAGGTCGACGGCCTCCCCCACGTCGCTCATCTCCGACCCCTGGTCCTTCCCACCGCGGTTCACCGACGGAGGGATGACGCGAGTGTATGCACCGCCGGGCATCTGTCACGACGTCCCGGATGAAACTGGAGGTGCCGCGACCGCGGCTACCATCCTCCCCCGTGCTGGCGCTGAAGCATCTCGGCTCGGGGAAAGTTCGGGAGATCTACCAGGTCGACGACGAGCGACTCCTCATCGTCGCCTCCGATCGCATCTCGGCCTTCGACGTGGTCATGGACGACCCCATTCCCGACAAGGGCCGAGTCCTCACCCGCCTCTCCCGCCACTGGTTCGACGTGCTCGACACCCCCCACCATCTCCTCTCCACCGACCCGGCGGGGATCCCGGACCTGACGCCGCAGCAGGCCGCCGAACTCGCGGGCCGCTCCATGATCGTGCGCCGGGCCGAGGTGGTGCCGATGGAATGCGTGGTGCGCGGGTACCTCTACGGCTCGTCGTTCAGGGAGTACGCCGCCGGCGGCGGTCCCACCACCGAGCATCTCCCTCCCGGCCTTCGCATGGCGGACCGCCTCCCCGAGCCGATCTTCACCCCCGCCACCAAGGCCGCCAGCGGACACGACGAAAACATGACCGAGGCCGAAGCCCGCCGCTACGTCGGCGACGACCTCTACGAGGAGCTGCGGCGGCGCAGCATCGACATCTACCTCCGCGGCGCGGCGTACGCCGCCGCCCGCGGCATCATCCTCGCCGACACCAAGTTCGAGTTCGGGCGCATCGGGGACGAGCTGCTCCTCGTCGACGAGGTGCTCACCCCCGACAGCTCCCGCTACTGGCCGGCCGACCAGTGGGCGCCGGGCGCCGTCATGCCCTCCTTCGACAAGCAGCCGGTACGCGACTGGCTCGACGCACAGGACTGGGACAAGACGCCGCCGCCGCCCCGACTCCCGGCGGATGTCATCGCGAGCACCCGGCGCCGCTACGTCGAGGCGTTCACCCGGCTCACCGGACAGGCATTCGACGACCCACCCAGAGGTGCGTGATGAAGAGGCTGCGGATCGACATCCGGCGCAAGGAGGGGCTCTCCGATCCGGAGGGCGTCGCCACGTTGCGGGCGCTGCACGATCTCGGCTACGCCGAAGTCGACGAGGTCCACTTCGGGCGCATGATCTATCTCGACCTCCCCGACGGTGACGAGGAGGGGACCGACGAGCGGGTCGAGGAGATGTGCCGCCGCCTCCTCGCCAACCCCGTCATCGAGGACTGGACCGTGGAGACGATCGAATGAAGGTCGCCGTCGTCATGTTCCCCGGGACCAACTGCGAGCACGACGTCGCCTGGGCCCTGGCGCAGCTCGGCGCCGAGCCGGAACTGGTGTGGCACCGCGAGACCGACCTCGACGGGTTCGACGGCGTGGTGCTGCCGGGTGGTTTCGCCCACGGCGACTACCTGCGCACCGGCGCCATCGCCCGCTTCTCCCCGGTGATGGCGGCGGTGGAACGCCACGCCGCCGCCGGCACCCCGGTGCTCGGCATCTGCAACGGGTTCCAGATCCTCTGCGAGGCGGGCCTGCTTCCCGGCGCCCTCGTCGCCAACCGTGACCTCCGCTTCATCTGCCGCCCGGTGCACCTGAGGGTGGAGAGCACGGACAGCATGCTCACCCGCGCCGCTCAGGTCGGCCAGGTGCTGCGCCTCCCGCTCAACAGCTACGAGGGCAACTACATCGCCCCGGCCGGCGAGCTGGACCGCCTCGAGGATCAGGGCCGGGTCATGATCCGCTACTGCGACGCGGCCGGGGTCGTCGACGACGCCACCAACCCCAACGGCTCCACCAACTCCATCGCCGGTATCGCCAACGACGCCGGCAACGTCGCCGCCCTCATGCCGCACCCGGAACGGGCCGCCGAGCACATCCTCGGCTCCGTCGACGGGCGCATCCTCCTCGAATCGTTCGTCGCCAGCATGGTGCGGGAACCGGCAACCGCATGAGCGAACCCGAACCGGCCCATCGCCAGCTCGGCATGACCGACGAGGAGTACGACTCCGTCGTCGAGATCCTGGGGCGGCCACCCCGCCCGGCGGAGCTGGCCATGTACTCGGTGATGTGGTCCGAGCACTGCTCCTACAAGTCGTCGCGGGCATGGCTGGGGCGCTTCCCCACCGAAGCCCCCTGGGTGGTGGTCGGCCCCGGGGAGAACGCCGGGGTCGTCGACCTCGGCGACGGCTGGCTCGCCGCCCTCCGCATCGAGAGCCACAACCATCCCTCCTTCGTCGAGCCGTATCAGGGCGCCGCCACCGGCGTCGGGGGCATCCTGCGCGACGTGTTCACCATGGGAGCCCGCCCGGTGGCGGTGTGGGACCCGCTGCGGTTCGGGCCGCTCTCGGTGGCCCGCAACCGCTACCTGCTGTCGGGCGTCGTCTCCGGCATCGCCGGCTACGGCAACGCCGTCGGCGTCCCCACCCTCGGCGGCGAGCTGGAGTTCGCCGACTGCTACAGCGCCAACCCGCTCATCAACGTGATGGCGCTCGGCCTGCTCAAAGAGGAACAGCTCGTGCTGCGAGCCGCCTCCGGGGACGGCAACGTGGCGGTGCTGCTCGGGTCGTCCACCGGCCGGGACGGCATCGGCGGCGCCTCCATCCTCGCCTCCGCCAGCTTCGACGAGGAGTCGGGGGCCAAGCGCCCCTCGGTGCAGGTCGGCGACCCGTTCGAGGAGAAGAAACTGATCGAAGCCTGCCTCGAGCTGTACCAGCGGGGCCTGGTGGTCGGGATCCAGGACCTCGGCGCCGCCGGCATCTCCTGTGCCACCTCCGAGTCGGCCGCCGGAGGCGGCATGGGCATGGACGTCGACCTCGACGCGGTGCACCTGCGTGAGCTCGACATGACCCCGGGCGAGATCCTGATGTCGGAGTCCCAGGAACGAATGCTCGCCATAGTGACGCCCGAAGACCTCGAAGAGGTGCTCGCCCTCGCCGAGAAGTGGGAGATCGCCGCCAGCGCCATCGGCCACGTCAACCCGTCCAAGCAGTTGCGGGTCTTCCACCACGGGGAGTTGGTGGCCGAGGTCCCGGCGGCGTCCCTCAGCGACGACGCCCCCCTCTACCGCCGCCCCGCCGCCCGCCCCGAGGACCTCGACCGGATATGGGAGGTCGACGAGCCGCTCCCGGCCGGGGTCGATCTCGGCGACACCCTGCTGCGCCTCCTCGCCGACCCGGCGCTGGGCGATCCCTCGTGGATCTTCGAGCAGTACGACCACCAGCTCTTCCTCAACACGGTCATCGAGCCGGGCAACGACGGGTCGCTGCTGCGCATCAAGGGAACCAGCAAGGGCCTGGCCGTGTCCACCGACGGCAACGCCCTGCTCTGCCACCTCGACCCACGCCGCGGCGCGGCCCGCCTCGTCTACGAGGCGGGCCTCAACGTCGCCGTCACCGGAGCCCGCCCCTACGCGGTGGTCGACAACCTCAACTTCGGGAACCCGGAGAAACCGGCCGTGATGTGGCAGTTCCTCGAAACCGTCGAGGGGATGGCGGAAGCCTGCGAAGCCCTCGGCGTCCCCGTCGTCGGCGGCAACGTCTCGTTCTACAACGAGACCGGCGGGGAGGACATCTACCCCTCGCCGGTGGTGGGGATGCTCGGCTTCTGCGACCCGATGCCGGAGCGCCCTCCCCGCCTCGACCAGGCCGAGCCGGGGATGGAGGTGTGGCTCATCGGCCCCGAAGACCACGACGACTTCGCCGCAAGCGCCTACACCCGGGTGGTGCTCGGTCATCGCCAGGGCCGTCCCAGCGCGCCCGACCCGGCGATGGCGGTGGCCGTGATCGAGGCCGCCGCCACCCTCGCCCACACCGCTCCGGTGCTTCACGACGTGTCGTCCGGCGGCGTTGCGGTGGCCCTGGCCGAGATCTGCATCAAGTCCGGGGTGGGGGTCGCGCTCGACAACGCCGACTGGCGCTGCCTGCTCTCCGAATCTCCTCACCGCTTCCTGGCGGTGGTCCCTGCCGGCAACCCGCCTCAGGTCGGTGACGTCCCCGCCCGCCGCATCGGCACGATGGGAGGCGACACCATCGACTTCGATCGCCACGGGGAGGTGACCGTCGCCCGCGCCGCCGCCGTCTGGCGCAACGCCCTGCGGGGCCGCCTCGGCTGAGACGACGGATTACCCCACCGCAGTGAGGGACAGGTGACCGTCGCCCGCGCCGCCGCCGTCTGGCGCAACGCCCTGCGGGGCCGCCTCGGCTGAGACGACGGATTACCGGGGCGTGTCGGTTAGGTTGACGCAGGTATGGAAGACCACGTGTCCACCACCGTCTGCTACCGCCACCCGGACCGGCCCACCGGCCTCTCGTGTTCCGAATGCGGCCGTCCCATCTGCGGCGAGTGCTCCGTCGACGCCCCCGTCGGGCAGCGCTGCCCGGAATGCGCCAAACCTACCGGCCGCCACCGGGTGATCGACGCCCGCCGCATCGTCGCCGGCCCCAGCTTCCAGACGAGTCCGGTCACGTTCACCCTCATCGCCATCAACGTCGCCCTCTTCCTGGTGTCGCTCGGCTCCGGCTCCATCGACCGCCAGCTCTTCAACGACTTCTCGGCCTACAACTACTCCATCGCCCAGGGTGAGTGGTGGCGGATCCTCACCGCGGCGTTCCTGCACCTCAACACCGTCCACATCCTGTTCAACATGTACGCCCTCTACCTGTTCGGACCCCGGCTCGAGCAGCAGGTGGGGTCGACCGCCTTCACCTCCCTCTACCTCGCCTCGGCGGCGGGGGGCGGCGCCGCCTCCTACCTGTTCGGCCCCCTCAATCAGGCCAGCGTCGGCGCTTCCGGCGCCATCTTCGGGCTGTTCGGTGCCTGGATGTTCGTCGCCTTCCGGCTGCGGTCGACGCCGGCGGGCCGGGCGATGTTCAACCAGCTCATCCTGCTGCTGGCGATCAACCTCGCCCTCCCCCTCATCGCCCCCTCCATCGACTGGCGGGCCCACGCCGGCGGCATGGTGGTGGGCATCGCCATCGCCGCACTGTGGGCCGAATTCGCCAGGGGCAAACGCAACGCGCCCGCGGTCCGCACCGCCATAGGCAGCGCGATGCTGGCCGTCATGATCCTCCTCGTCGTGGTGTGAGGTTGCCGCAGGGCCGCCCCAACCGGTGCGCCGCGGGGTCGTCGCGGCGCTCTACACTCGCCGGGTGCCGCACGCCGCCACGCCGCAAGGGCAGCTCCCGGACCGCCCCGGGGAAGCTTGTGGAACCTTCGGAGCCTTCACGCCAGGCGAGCCGGCCGCCCGCCTCGCCTACTTCGGGCTCTTCGCCCTCCAGCACCGCGGCCAGGAGAGCGCCGGCATCGCCGTCTCCGACGGTGACCTCCTCACCGTGTTCAAGGACCTCGGCCTCGTCGCCCAGGTCTTCGACGAGACCACCCTCGAGAGCCTTCCCGGCCACGTCGCCATCGGCCACACCCGGTACTCGACGACCGGCTCGTCGGTGTGGGAGAACTCCCAGCCGGTGTACCGCCAGATCGACCACAACGGCATCGCCCTCGCCCACAACGGCAACCTGATCAACACCGCCGAGCTCGCCACCGAACTCGGGAAGCAGGCGGCGACGACCGACTCGGAGCTGATGGCCGAGGCCATCGCCCGTTCCATGCTCGACGGTCGCGACCTGGTCGCTGCCCTCACCGAGACCCTGCCGCGGTTCGAGGGTGCCTTCACCCTGGCGCTGATGGACCGCACCACCCTGGTCGGGGTGCGGGACCCGTACGGCTTCCGCCCCATGTGCCTGGGCCGCATCGACGGTGGCTGGGTGGTGGCTTCCGAGACGGCGGCCCTCGACATCATCGGCGCCACCTTCGTGCGGGCAGTCGAGGCCGGGGAGATGGTGGTCATCGACGAGAGCGGGATCCGCAGCTTCTTCCCGTTCCCGCCGCGCTCCCCCAAACTGTGCCTGTTCGAGTTCATCTACTTCGCCCGCCCCGATTCGCTCTTGTACGGCCAGAACGTGCACGCGGCACGGCAACGCATGGGGCGGCGACTCGCAGAGCAGGCTCCGGTGAAGGCCGACGTGGTGGTGCCGGTCCCCGAGTCGGGCATCCCGGCCGCCCAGGGCTACGCCGCCGCCTCCCACATCCCCTACGTCGACGGCCTCGTCAAGAACCGCTACGTGGGGCGCACCTTCATCGAGCCCGCCCAGCTGATGCGCGATCGGGGCATCCACATGAAGCTCAACCCGATGCCGGAGGAGCTGGAGGGCCGCCGGGTGATCCTGGTCGACGACTCGATCGTGCGCGGCTCGACCACCCGACAGTTGGTGCAGATGGTGCGCGAGGCGGGAGCGACCGAGGTCCACATGCGGATCTCGTCCCCGCCCTACCGGTGGCCCTGCTTCTACGGCATGGACACCGGCGACCGGTCCACGCTGCTCGCCGCCGACCTCAGCATCGAGGAGATCGCCGCCTCGATCGGCGCCGACTCCCTCGCCTACCTGGGGCTCGACAGCGTGCTCGAATCCACCGGCGCCCCCGAGGACGGCTTCTGCACCGCCTGCCTCTCCGGCGACTATCCGACCGAGGTCCCGCTCAGCGCCGACAAGTTCCTGCTGGAGCGGGGGTGATGTCCAGCTACCGGGAGGCCGGCGTCGATCTCGACGCCGCCGACGCCGCGGTACGCCGGATCGGCCCCGCCGTCACCGCCACCTGGAACCGCGACGTGGTGGGTGGTTTCGGCGGGTTCGCCGCCGGGATCAGGATCCCGGCCGGCTACCGGAGCCCGGTGCTGATGATGTCCACCGACGGGGTCGGCACCAAGGCGGAGCTGGCGCGCCGCACCGACCGTCTCGACGGACTCGGCTGGGACCTGGTGGCGATGTGCATCGACGACCTCGCTGCGGCGGGGGCGCGGCCGATCGCCATGACCGACTACCTGGCGGTCGGCCGGCTCGACGTCGACCGGGTGGGGCGCCTCGTCGCTTCGGTCGCCGCCGCCTGTAGGGAGGCCGGCGTCGCCCTGCTCGGCGGTGAGACCGCCGAGCATCCGGGGGTGATGGAACCCGACGCCTTCGACGTGGCGGGCGCCGCCCTCGGGGTGGTCGAAGAGGGGGAGGAGATCGACGGCGCCGCGGTCGTTCCCGGCGACGTCGTCGTCGGCATCGACAGCCCCAACCTGCGCTCCAACGGCTTCTCGCTGCTGCGGGCCACGCTGCTGCAACGCATCGCCCTCGACGACGAGTACCCGGGGACGGGGCGGACGGTGGCCGAGGTGCTGCTCGAGCCGTCCGTGGTCTACAGCCCGGCGGTGCTGGATCTGCTCGCCGCGGTGGAGGTCCACGCCCTCGCCCACGTCACCGGCGGGGGCCTTCCCGGCAACCTCCCCCGCGTCTTGCCGGCCGGGACCGCCGTCACCGTCGATACCGCGTCGTGGACCGCCGCTCCCGTCTTCGCAGCCCTGCCCGAGCTGACCGGGGCGCCACTCCCCGAGCTGTACCGCACGTTCAACATGGGCATCGGGTTCGTGGCGATCGTGCCGGAGGCAACCGCCGGCGCCGCGGTCGAGGTGATGGGGAGGCACGGGCGCCAGGCGTCCGTGATCGGTCGGGTGACCGCGGGGGACGGCGGGGTCACCTTGGTCTGAGGGACGCTTCCGGGCCGGCACGCGGAGGTCGAGCAGGTGGGGCGCGGGGGAACCCGGCGACGTATCGCGGATCACCCCGCTCCGTGGCGACCGTCCTCCTTCGGGAGGCATCGGTGGCGACACGGTCTTTCTTGAGGCCATACAGCGGCTTCTTCCCGGGAGGGGCGGAGGTGCGAAGGCGCCGCTGGTGCGTTTCGGCCCCCTTCCCGCCTCTGGCAGACTGCACGACATGGCAGGCTCCACCGTCACGATTCGCCGGATCCGTCCCGAGGACGGACCGAAGTTGCGGGACGTGCGTCTGCGCGCTCTCCGTGACGACCCGATGGCGTTCGAGTCGGTGCACGACCGGGAATGGGACCTGGGCCCCGAGGTGTGGATGACGTGGGCCGCCACCGCCTCCACCGGTGATGACCAGGCCCTGTTCGTGGCGGACCGCGGCGGCTCCTTCGCCGCCATGGCCGGGGCGTTCCGGGAGCGGGACGACCCGCGTGCCCTGCATTTCATCGCCCTGTGGGTGGAGCCGGAGAGCCGGCGCCTCGGGATCGCCCGCCGCCTGGTGGACGAGGTCCTCGACTGGGCGGAGTCGGTCGACGCCGACACCATCAACCTCTGGGTGGTGGAGGAGGCGATCGCCGCCCGACGCCTCTACGAGCAGGCCGGTTTCGCCACCACCGGCACCACCGCCCCGGTGCCGTCGCGGCCCGAGCAGACGAAGCTGCACATGGTCCGGGCGTTGCCGGAGTCGGATGGCCGGCGCCTCCCACCCGGGTACGTGGAGCTGGCCCCCACCACCGCCTCCGAATTCGACGCCTACGCCACCTGGGCGGCGGCGAGCCTCGCCGCCGACCTGATGGAAGCCGGCGGCCTCGACCTCGCCGGGGCGAGCCTGGAGGCGGAGCGGAGCATCGCCGGGCTGCTCCCGTCACGGGAGGCGACCCCCTACCAGCACGTCTGCACGGTGCGGGTGGGGCTGGCCGACGAGGTCGCCGGATGGGTGTGGTTCTCTTCGGGGGAACGGGACGGCGCCGCGGTCTGCGTCCTCCACGACCTGGTCGTGTTCGGGCCATTCCGGAACCACGGCCTCGGGGCGGCCACCGTCGACGAGGTCGAGGAGTGGGCCCGTCTCCAGGGACACTCCGCGGTGGTGGTCGAGGTGTTCGCCCACCGGGAGCGGGCACGGGGGTTCCTGCGCCGCCTCGGGTTCGAAGAGGTCGGCGAAGCCGCGGGACGGGTCAAGCTGGCGAAGCAGCTCGGGCGGTAGAACGCCGGGATATCACCCCGTCCCACGACGGGGGACGATCCCCGCTCGCTGCCGGAACTGCGCCGCAGCCCCGGAGACGCCGATCAGACGACCTTGTGTCGCTCGCCGGCGGCCTCGGCCTTCTTCGCCCTCTTCTCGGAACGCTTCTCTTTGAGGTTCTTGGCGGCGGCCTTCTTGGTGGATCTGCCGCCCTTGTCCTTGTTTGCCATTCGGTGCCTCCCTGCCGGCCGCCTCGACGGGCGGCCGTATCCATTCTCCCACCCCAGGAGGGAGGAATGAACCGTTTCGGCCTCCAGCTGCGACAGTGTGGCTGTGGACAGATCGTCGATCACGCCGCCGGCCAGGTCCGGCTCGCCCCCGAGCGGGACTCCGCCGCCGGATTGGCGTGGCGCACCGGGGACGGCGACTACCGCCACATCGGCGCCGCCCCTCCCGGGGCGCAGACGATCCCCCCGACCATCGAGGACGGTTACCTGTTGCTGATCGGCGACGGGGCCCGCGCCGGGATTGGCTAGGACGCCTAGGACCCACCCGGCGAGCAATCAGGGAGGGTCGGGTTCCAGACTGGGATCGGGCGGACGGCCACTGGACGTATACGTGAGTCCCAGCGGGGTGGTGAAGAGGTAGTCGCCGCCCTCGATCCGCTGATAGTCCCACCCCCAGGTGTGACGGACCCGTTGGTGATGGAACCGGCAGAGCGGCGCCAGATCATCAGTCGAGGTGACGTGGCTCTCCGCCCACGGGACGCGGTGATCGAGATCACACTCGGCGGCCGGCATCCGGCACCCGGGGTGCACGCAGGTCGGGTTTGCCACCTCGACCTGGCGACGTTGCGTGGCGGTGGGGCGGCGGCGGGTGATGCCGGTGGCGACTGGCATGCCGGTGTCCGGGTCGGTGACCGTCCAGCGCCATTCGGCGTCGCGTTGACGCTCGGCGACCTGGCGGGCGACGTCGGCGATGATCGGCCCGTAGCCGGCGAGTTCCCCGGCGTGATCGGCGAGCCCGGCAAGGGTGGCGAGGTCGGCCTGGATGTCGACCACGGCGCGATCTGCCCCGCCGCCACCGAACCGGCCGGTGCAGATGTCGAGGAGGAGGTCGGCGCGGAGCTGATCCATGGTCCGGGTGTCCCCCTGATTCCGGAGCCGGATGGCTTCCTTGTGGACCCGGCGCCGGATGGCGGCGACCGCATGAGGAGGGAGGTCCAACGCGAGGAGGTTGGCGGTGCCGGAGGGGTTGGCCTCGACCACCATCCGGCGGTCCTGCAGCGAGGCCTCGTACCGCGTCTGGAGTGCCTTGGGGTCGGCCTCGAAGCAGAGCTTCCGGATGCGGTGCGCCACCTGGCCGGTGGTGAGGTGTGCGGCATCGGGAAGAACCGTGTCGGCCACCGTCCGGGCCTCCGCCGCGTCGAGGTGTGAGGTGTGGCCGACGATGACCCGGGCCCTCCTGAGATCGATCCGGCCTTCGAGCAGCGCCCGCCACACCTCGGGAAGACGGCACTGGAGGTCCATCGCCAGCAGCGTGTCCGCCTCGGCGGCGCGCCGGGTCAGATGGAGGGCGGCCCCGATCTCGGCGGACGCCCCGATGGCGGCCTCGCCCTGCAGGTCGTGGTCGTCGTCGGCCACCGCCTCGTAGTGGGCGACCACCTGGTGCATCGTCCAGTGCAACCCCGCCTGGTAGTGGGCGACCTGGCGCTGCTGCGCCTGCAGCACCCGGATGAGGTCGCGTCCGGTGATGCGGTCCCAGTCCAGACCGGCGAGCACCGCGGCCAGTTCCGGACCGGGATCGATCGTCTCCAGATCGTCAGGTATCGCTGCACGCTGTCGTGTTGCGAACATACGTTCGATCCTATCACTCCATACCGACAGATACCAGACCCTCGCGGCACGCACCCATCCGATACACCACGCCCGCCTTGCACCCGAACATATACCGGGTATACTATGGAATACCGAGTATATGGAAGGAAACGGCGTGTCGGTACCCATGAGCCTGCTGGCGATGCTGGACGAGCGACCCATGTACGGCCTCGAGCTGCGCAACGAGTTCGAGGCCCGCACCGGCGGAGTGTGGCCGCTCAACGTGGGCCAGGTCTACACCACGCTCGGGCGCCTCGAGCGCGACGGCCTGGCGACCCTGATCGACGAGCAGGGCGGCAACAAGACCTACGCCATCACCGAGGACGGCCGCGACCACCTGGCGTC
>CAYUDA010000019.1:0-15537 GCA_964443425.1 uncultured Acidimicrobiaceae bacterium | reverse complement strand
AAGTTCGGCCTCTTCATCGGGCTCATCGCGGCCGCCGGCGTCACCTACGGCGCCTTTGGTGCGATGAAGGACGGAGGGATTGCGATGCCGAACGCCGACAGCTTCAAGTCCCCTTCCGGCGGCGGCGACGCCTAGAAGCCAGACGGGGCCCGGCGATACCAGTAGGTGTACGCCCGGGTGAAGCCAAGTCCCCCATAGAGTGCGAGTGCCGGGGCGTTGTCCGCCACTACCTGGAGGTAGCTGCGGACGGCGCCTCGCTCGCGTCCCCACCCCAGCAACGACTCGGTGAGCCGGCGGCCCAGCCCGCGACGACGGTGATCCGGCGCGACCGCGATCTCGAACAGACCGAGCCAGGGACCGTCGGCAACTCCGAGCCCAACGGCAACGATGGCGTCACCGTCACGGACGGTGGCGAAGCCGGCAGTCGCCTCCACCCCCGACAGGATGCGTTCCCAGGCGGGACGGAGCCGCGGTGTCACGTCGAAGAGACCCTCCGCCGCAGCGAGCCACTCCGGGTCGAGCGCGGCCGACACGGTGGCGCCGCCCGCTCCCCCGGCCCCTTCCAGGGAAGCGACCATGACGTCGGTCGGGCACTCCAGGGTGAATCCGAGGTCCACCAACTTCTCATCGATCCCGGCCTCGGTCGCCGGCGTCAGCCGCACCACCAGGCCGAGGTCCCGCGCCGCGAACCAGTCCCGGCAGTGGCGCAGCTTGTTCGGCAGCGGCAGCGTCGACGCCTGCGCCGGGTACACGGAGTTGCTGCGGCGGGAGAAACCCCCGGCGAAGCGGAGCAGCCACCCGTCATACTCCACCGTCTCGAACGGCGGCCAGGCACGGAAGGCGACCTGCTCGATCTCGCGCACCAAAGCGACGCCCCGCTCAGGCATCGAGCCCCGCCGGCCCCAGCGCCACCACCAGGGCAGGAGGGATCCGTGTCGGGCGTCCCTCCTCGTCGATCGTCGCCGCCGTCGTTCGCTGCGTCGCCACCACCACGTCGCCGCGCAGGACGCGCTGGACGAACCGCAGCGACGCGCGGCGCACTTCCGCCACCTCGGTCTCGACCACCAAGTCGTCCCCACCCACCGCGGCATGCAGGAAGCGGCTCTCCAGGTCGGTGACCACCATCCGGATCCCCTGATCGCGCAGCCCCATCATCGAGAAGCCAGCCATCTCGAGCAGCTCGATCCGCCCCACTTCGAAGTACTGCACATACACGGCATGGTTGACGTGACCGTAGGGATCGAGCTCGAAGAACCGCACTTTCACAGGGACCTGGGACCGCATCGGCGCCAACCTACACCCCGGCGAATCCGTGGCGGCGCCAGGCGTCGTAGACCGCGATCGCCACCGCGTTGGCCAGGTTGAGACTGCGGCCGGCGGGCGCGATCGGGATCCGGACCCGCTCCGTCACCGCCGGATGGTCGAGGATCTCGGCCGGGAGCCCAACCGACTCCTTCCCGAACAACAGCACGTCGCCGGGCTCGATCGGGGCCTCGGTGTAGAGACGCTCCCCCCGCTGGGTGTAGGCGAAGATGCTGCGGACCGGCAGGGCGTCCAGCAGACCGGCGAAGTCGTCGTGGTGCATCACCGTGGCGACCTCGCGGTAGTCGAGGCCCGCTCGACGCACTCGCGCCTCGTCGATCTCGAACCCGAGCGGATGGATCAGATGCAGCGTGCAGCCGGTGTTGACGGTGAGCCGCATCAGATTGCCCGTGTTGGGGGCGATCTCGGGCTCGTGGAGTACCACGTGGAACATGACAGATGAGGCGGCGCCGGCGCCGCCCCGGGAGCGGCTCAGGCCTCGGCCGACCCGGCGTCGCCCGGCTTGCCCCGCTGGCGCATCAGGCCCACCACCGTATCGGTGATCTCGGCGAGCTGCTCAGGGGGAACGCGCCGCGACAGCCTCGCCTCCATCCGGGCGCGAACCTCGGCTTCAGGGAGGTCCTTCCACTCCTTCATGGCCTGCAGCGCCTTCACCACCAGGGCGGCAATGGCGGCGAGCAAGGCGAGCAACAGCAGCTTCTTCACGTCGTCGTCCTCCGATCCTCCGCAGGAGACGTTCAGCCTACGCCGCCGGACCCCGGCTTCGACAATCGCCGTGGGCCTCACCATCCCCGGCGTGCCTCCGGCAGAGAACCCCGCCGGTGAGGGAACGACACGGATCGTCGACCACACGACGGTCCGCACCTCTCGCGGTCAAGCCCGGATCCGGGCAATCGCGGGTGTCTCGCCGACGAGGACCGGCCGGACATCACCGAGGACTGAGAGGAACCGCGATGATCGGTGCTCTCGAGACGCTCGACATCGACCTACCTCCAGGACGTTCCCGCCTCCATCGGACGCGCCGAACCGACTCCCGACAAGGCCCGTTTGAAGCCCGCCGCCCGCGGGTAGGAAGCGCGTCGCGATCACGAAGCGGGCGCCTCGGGAAAGCGCTCCGAGAGATAGGAAGGATCGACGTGAAGGGCGATTCGAGTTCACTCACTGCAAACCTCACACCCCTGCGGGGGAGGCGCCCCAAGGTGAACCCGGCCGAGCGGGTCTGCGCCACCGACAGCTGCAGGACCCGACTCTCCCGCTACAACCGCTCCGACCGGTGCTTCTTGCACCAGGCGCCTCGCTTCCCGCGGATGCGTAATGCACCGCAGGGAGGCTTGACCTAGCACCGAGCCCGAGGCGGCAAGCACCCGGCCCTGCTATTCCTCGTCTCTCTCGGATCGGTCACCCCGAACGACGGCCGACAGGCCGATCCCGCGGATCCCATCACGTCGCCGGCCCGTCGGGAAGCACCGGCGAGCCGACCGCACCTACCGCAGTCCCATCAAACCGTGTTTCAGATGCCACGCGATCGGGAATCCCCCAAGATGGCGATCAACGCCAGGAGGACACGACATGGCTATCCAGGAAAGCACGCCCGTCATCAGCGCCGAGGGCCGGCGCGTCGGGCACATCGCCGGCGTCGTCCTCGACCCCGCCACCGGTGACCTCAGCCACCTCATCATCAAGAGTGGCCTCGTCTTCAGGAAGGCCCACCTGGTGGCCGCCGACCTCATCGACGAGATCGGGCCCGACCGGGTCACCCTCGTCGCCGGTATCGAGCCGCACCACCTCCCTGCCTACGAGACGGAACGATTCGTCCGGGTGGGGACTCCCGCCCATCGCGGCATGAGCGACGGCTCGAACCTGACGGTCGTGCCCTACGCGCCGCTCGAACCGGGCCCTGCCTACCCCCTCTTCCTCACCCAACCCCCATCGACGAAGCGGGTGAGGGAGCGCAACATCCCCGAACACGACGCCGCCATCGAGATGGGGACCGAGGTCACCTCGGTGGATGGGCAACACCTCGGCAAGGTGGGCAAAGTGCTCACCGTCGACGACACGGTCACCGGGTTCGTGATCGACCGGGGCCTGCTCCCCAAGGAGGAGCGGGCCATCCCGTCATCGTGGATCCGGTCGTTCGAGGACGGCGAGTTGCATCTCGGCGTCGACGCCGGGACGGTCGAACGTCTCCCCGCCTACCGGACATGACCGGGAAGAACAACTGAAGCAGGCCCCATCGGGTCGGGTCACTCCCCTGCCGCGTCAATCCATGAGTGGTACGCTCCAGGAGACAAGATCTAGCCCCGGGCTCTCCGATTCGAGAGAGGAAGAAAATGGCCGACACGGTCACATTTGAAGAACCCCCTATAGCCAAGACGCTCTTCGCATCGTCAAAGGTTGCCTGGCTCTGGCTGATCGTGCGTCTCTGGGTCGGCTGGGAGTGGTTCTCCGCCGGCTGGGGGAAGGTGTTGGGAGGGGAGATCACCTGGAAGGTGTGGGACTGGGGCAACGCCGCCTACTCCCTCACCGGCTCCGGAAACATCGGTTGGGTCCGCTCCGGCACCGTGGTCGCAGCCGACGGCACCGAGACGGTGCGCGGGGTCGGTGACGCCGTCGCCGGGTTCGCCACGGGCGCCATCTCCAACTCCCAAGGCGCCCATCCATCCGTCGCCTTCTCCTGGTACGTGGATTTCCTGAAGTGGGTCCAGAACACCGCCTCCCCCGTCATCGGACCGGTGGTGGCGATCGGCGAAATGGTGATCGGACTGGCGCTGCTCGTCGGCGCCTTCGTCGGCATCGCCGCCTTCCTCGGAGCCGTGCTCAACTTCTCGTACCTGCTGGCCGGATCCGCCGGCCTCAACCCGGTCATGATCGTGCTCGAGATCCTGCTCATCCTCGCCTGGCGCAACGCCGGCTGGGTCGGCATCGACCGCTGGCTGCTCCCCCGCCTCGGGGTGCCATGGCAGCAGCAACACGCCATGAGCGTGCCGGAACCCGAAGCCTCGCCACCCCTGGCCATGTAGCCGGTGCCACGACCGCGAAGAAATCACGAGGGGCTCCGATCGGAGCCCCTCGTCGCATGGCCCGAGCCACGGCTGCTCGCGCTCCGCCGCGTCCCCGGCGTCTGATTTCATCGCCGGAATACCCCGTTTGGTTTCCCCACGGAACGGGTAGCTCAGCCGGGTCAAGGACCACGCACAGGCGGTACGGAGATCATGCTCGGATTACATGCTTGGAGCATCGGCCGGATCGGAGGCATAGAAGTCAAGATCGACCCGTCGTGGAGCATCATCGCGCTGCTCGTCGGGACCACCTTCTACGCCATCCTCACCACCCAATACCCCAACGACCCCACCGGAGGACTGGTCGCAGCGGCAGCCGGAATGGCCCTCGTGCTCTTCGCCAGCATCCTCCTCCACGAACTCGCCCACTCCTGGACGGCCCGCGCCAAAGGCATCGAAGTGCGCGGCATCACCCTCTTCCTCTTCGGCGGCGTCACCCAGGCCGACCTCGACACCGAGGACGCGTCCGACGAGCTGGTCATCGCTGCCGTCGGGCCACTCACCAGCCTCGTCATCGCCGCGGTGCTGTGGGGAATCGCCGCAACCACCAGTGGCCTCACCGCCTTCGCCGCGGGACAGCTGGGGTGGATCAACCTCGCCCTCGCCGTCTTCAACCTCGTCCCGGGCTTCCCGCTCGACGGCGGACGGATCCTGCGGGCCGCGATCTGGCGATCCCGCGGCGACGTCGTCGCCGCCACCCGCATCGCGACCCGCGCCGGACAGCTGATCGGGTACCTCCTCATCGGACTCGGGCTGCTCGAGCTGTTTGCCTACGGCGCCCTCATCGGCGGCCTGTGGCTGGCAGCGATCGGATGGTTCCTCGCCCAATCGGCTCAGGCAGCGTTCCTCCACCTCCGAGTGCGGCGCATGCTCGAGCACGTTCCGGCTTGGAGGTTCATCGGCACGGGTGAGGTCGTCGAGCTTCCCGCCGACCTCACCCTCCAGGACGCGGTCGACCACTACTTCATGCGCCACGATCACGGGGCGTTCCCGGTGAGGGACGGCGCCGACATCATCGGTATCCTGCCGATGGCCGCGGTGCGCCGCATTCCCCGTGCCGACTGGACCGTCCGGCGGGTGCGCGACGCCGCCATCCCTCTCTCCGAAGCGTGCACCGTGAGCCGCACGACCTCGATGGATGTCGTGCTCGAGAAGATGGACCTCGACGAGAACGACGGCAACGGATCCCACCGCGTGGTGGTGATGGACGGCGACCAGGTAGCCGGCATCATCACCTCCCGTGACCTGGTGCGCTGGTTGCAGCGCTCTCAGGAACTGGGACTCACCGAACCGCTGGACGGAGCACGACGGTGACACCGGGCGGCGGTGTCTCGATCCGGCTGCGGCCGAAGGCTCGCCCCGGCGGGCAGTGCGTCGCCGACCCGTCGCCGCCTTCCGTGTTCCCCGACTGCGGCGTCAGTGCTGCCGTCACGGGACCATGCGTGGGGTCACGCCGGCCCGGAGGAGACGGCCCGACGTGACGTCACTCGCGCTCATCCTCCAAGCTGACGCCGTGGCCCCGTTCGCAGCGCGCCGGTCGCTCGACGCCCTCGTGCTGCCGGCGGACCGGCGCCCCGATCTGCTCCTGCTCGTCAGCGAGCTGGTGACGAACTCCGTCAAGCACGGGTCGCATCCCGACGGCATCGTCGGCGTGCGGGTCGATGTCTCCGCCGAGCGCATCAGGGTCGAGGTCGAGGACGGCGGAGATGGGTTCGCGCCGCCTGCTCCCGACGAGGATCCGATCGGGGACGGGATGGGCCTGCGTCTGGTGGAGGATCTCTCGGACCGTTGGGGTGTCACTCGCAGCCCCGAAACCGTCGTCTGGTTCGAATTGGACCTGGGTCCCGCCTGAGCCAAGTCCCGTCGGGTCAGTCCCGTCCCGCCAACTCGGGATCGATCATCCGGCGCAACATCCCGATCGACCGCGCCAGGAGCCGCGACACGTGCATCTGCGACACCCCGACCCGGTCCGCGATCTCCGACTGGCTCAGGTCCTCGAAGAACCGCAGGTAGATGATGCGGCGTTCCCGTTCCGGAAGATCGTCGAGCACCAGGGACAGATCGGACCATTCCGGGGCGTTCGTGAGTCGCTCGTCGTGGGAGGGAAGGGCGTCTCCGAGCCGGAGTCCCTCCTTGCCGGCGACGGGCGCCTCGAGGGACACCGAATCGAAGGAGCGGCGGGCGAGCAGTGCTTGACCGACCTCGCTCGGGTCGGCGTCGAGCGAGGCGGCGACCTCCATCAGGCTCGGCTCTCTTCCCGCTTGCTGGGTGAGGTCGGCGGCAATGCGCTTCGCCTCTAGGCCCAGCTCCTGGAGGCCACGCGGCACCCGCAGCGACCAACCCGCGTCCCGCAGGTATCGCTTCAACTCCCCGTCGATGGTACGAGCCGCGAACGTGGTGAACTTGACGCCCCGTCCCGGATCGAAGCGAGTCAAGGCGTTCACAAGACCGATCTGCGCCACCTGCTCGAGATCGTCGCGCAGTGGCCCCGATCGGGAGAAACGCCGCGAGATGGCACGAGCCAGACCTCGATACCGTTGCGCCAGCTCCTCCTTGGCCCTGGTGTCCCCGGCGGCGACCCGGAGGAAGAGTTCCTCCTCGCTCTCGGTGTCCTCGAAGGGTCGGATCGCCTCGAATTCGACCTCGATCGCCTCCTCACACGCCGACCAGCCGGCGCTGATGCGCTCGAACAGCATCCGAGCCAGATCGTCGGGCGGCTCCACGCCCCCGATGTTGCGCACCACCAGCCGATACCCGGACCCCGTCCGCCAGATGGTGAGGGTCAGGGGGCGCCGCCGCTCCCCGACCGCGGCGGCGATCAGCTCACTGACCAGCACCATGAGATCAGCCCGGTCGGCACTGCGGAGATGGGAGGCGAGATCCGCCGCGGCACGGCGAGCCTCAGCCGGCGCCGTTGGATCGTTGGGTAGCTCCAGGTGCAGCACCTGGGCGTCCGACACGCTCATTCCATGGAATCCAACGCCTCGAGACTCTCGGCGACGGAGAAGGCGTCCGCCATGCGGGTCAGCGAAAGCAGCCGCTGCACTACCGGGCTCGGAGCGACGAGGACGAGCCGTTTCTGGGTCTCCCGCAGACTCACCAGCGCCCGCAGCCCGGTCGAGTCGATGAACCGCACCTTGGCGAGATCGAGCGCCACCCGACCGTCCGGTTGCTCGAAGGCGGATTCGAGCTGCGGCGCGGTGGCCAGGTCGAGGTCGCCGCGCACCTGGGCGACGTTCCACGCGCCGTGACGGACGAGCGCCAACTCGATCGGTGGTTGGTCCGCCATAGGGCGAGATCCTCCTTCTGACCCGGCCACAGGACTCGGCGATGCCCGGACGAGAGTGTACCAATCCCGACAAGGTTGCCGACGAGGAACCGTCACCCGCCGACCATTCACTGGTCCCCAGCCTGAATGGGGACCAGGGAACGCCGACCATGCAGTGGCCGGACGTTTCCCCGCCGTTCCGATCGGGTAGGCAACAGGCTCGGAACCGACATCGCCAGCAAAGGAGGACACCCGACATGACCACGGTCAACTACACGGTCCCCGGCATCGAGGAAGCCACCGCCGCCAACGTGAACGAGATTCTCGATCATCGACTGGTGTCGCTCATCGACCTCTCGCTCACCCTCAAGCACGTGCACTGGAACGTGGTAGGCCCCACCTTCATCGCCGTGCACCAGATGCTCGACCCGCAGGTCGACGCGGTCCGGGCCATGGTGGACGAGACCGCCGAGCGCATCGCCACCCTGGGAGGCTCACCGGTCGGAACCCCGGGAGCCCTGGTGGCACGCCGCGGGTGGGACGACTACCGGCTGGGACGCGCCCTGGTCGGCGATCACCTCGCCGCGCTCGACCGGGTCTACACCGGTGTGGTGCGGGACCACCGCGCCGCGCACGAGACGCTCGACAAGCTCGACCCGGTATCGGCAGACATGGTGATCGCGCAGCTCCACCAGCTCGAGCAGTTTCAATGGTTCGTCCGCGCCCACCTCGAGAACGCCAGCGGTGAGCTCGGAACCACCGGCGGCGCGTCGGCCTCCGCCACCTGACAGCGACCTTGGCGTCACTCCCGGACGGCCCACCCGGGCTTCCCGGGAGTGGCACAGGTCGCGAGACGTCTCATGACCGACGGACTCCACATCGTCGCCTTCGCCGGAAGCCTGCGCCGCAACTCCTACAACCGGGCCCTGCTGCGTGCCGCCGTCACGGTGGCACCGCCCGGGATGCGGATCGAGATCCTCGACCTCGCCGACATCCCACTCTTCAACGCAGATGTCGAGGCGGTCGGTGACCCCGCACCGGTCGCCACGCTGAAATCGGCCATTGCAGCAGCCGACGGGATCCTTCTCGCCACGCCCGAGTACCTGCACGGCGTCTCGGGCGTCCTCAAGAACGCCCTCGATTGGGCGTCGCGCCCACCGCGGGGCGCGACCATCATGGGAAAGCCGGCCGCCGTTCTCGGCGCCTCCACCGGTCGTATCGGAACGGCACGCGCCCAAGAGCAGCTCCGCAGCGTGCTCGCCTACCTGGACTGCCCCACGGTGACCCACCCCGAGGTCCTCGTCGCCGCCGCCGCTGAGAAGGTCGGCCCCGACGGCGAGTTCACCGATCCGGCGACCCTCGAGCGTGTCGCCGCCCTGCTCGCGGCTCTGGGCCGACTCATCCGCCTCCACGCCGCAGGCGACGCATCTGCGTGAGGGGACGGCTCGGTCGCCTGATCGCACGGTGACCGCACTCGATAGGATGTCGCCGATGACGGACACAGTCTCCTCCGAGGGGTTGGGATGCGGGGATCGTGCCGCGATCGCCCTCGACGATGTCCTCCATCCGGTCTGGCTGCTCGGCCTCGATGGGTCGGTCCTCGACCTCAACCACGCGGCGCAGCAGGCCGTGAACCTGAAGCGGGCCGATGTCGTCGGCCACGCGTTCTGGGATCTGGGCTGGTGGCCGGACCACCTGACCGACCCCCACGCGATGCGGGAAGGATTCGCCACGGCGCTCGCCGATGGCAACGCCCGAGTCTCCATCGAGGCCCCTTCGCCGGACGGTGACGCGCCTGCCGTGGACGTCGTCTTCAACCGCGTCGCCTCACACCGGGACGGCGACGCGGACACCGTGATGGCGCACGCCTCCCCACGCGGTGACGACGCCTCTGCCGCGGCATCGTCCCGCTACGTCGGATTGCGCCGGCTCGCCGTCGGCCTCGCCGCCGCGGTCACCCTCGACGAGGTGAGCGCCGCCATCGCCGATCTCCTCGCTCCGGCCGTCGGAGCCTGCTTCGCCCTGGTGGCACATGTCGAGGGAGAGATCGCCTCCAGCGGGGACACCACTCTCCCCGGCGAGTTGCTCCCCGCCATCACCGCCGCCATCGAAGGCGGCGTCCCCGTGGCGGCCGACGGCGCCGAGGCGCTGCGCGCCGCGGCCACCGCAGCCGGGGCCACCCCCGACACCGAGGCGCCGGCACGCATCACCGTGCATTCCTTCGCGGCGGCACCCGACGTTCCCACCATCGCCGTCGTGCTCGGCTGGCGAACACCATCGCTCACCCTCCGCGCCGACGAAGACGCCGCCGACGTCCTCGCCCTGTGCGGTGCGGCCCTGCAGCGCGCCCAGGCGACGAAACAGGCCGAGGACCTCGCGGCGATCATGGATGCGCTCATCCACAAAGCCCCGATCGGGATCGCCTACTTCGACGCCGGCCTGCGCTTCGTGGATGTCAACCAACGTCTCGCCGCCATGAGCGGCATGCCGATCGAGGATCATCTCGGACGCACCATCCGAGAGATCGCCCCCGACCTCGCCGCTACGGTCGAGCCGATCCTGGACGCAGTAGTAGCGACCGGCCGCCCCACCGACAAGATCGAGATCCACGGCGTCGTGGCCGGTCAGCCCCGGGAGGCCGCCATCTGGGAATCGGCCTTCATCCCGGTAGCCGACCGGCACGGGGTAGGCATCGGGGTGGCGGCCATCGTCGAGGACATCACCGAGCGGCGCCGCACCCACGACGAGCTGGAGCGCCTCTACGACCGGGAACGGGAGGTGGCCGACCGCCTCCAGCAGGGGATGCTCCCCGCCCGCCTCCCGGTGCCGGAAGGCTACGAACTCGCCACCCGGTACGTGGCCGGAAGCGGCGGGCTCCGTGTCGGCGGCGACTGGTACGACCTGATCGAACTCGGCCGGGACCGCTACGGCCTTGTGATCGGAGATGTGGTTGGTCACGGCCTCGACGCCGCGCTCACCATGACGACGATCCACCATGCGCTCGCCGGGCTGTGCCACGCCATCGCCAAGCCGGGGCCACTGCTAGACCGGCTCGACGACTTCCTCACCCACGACGGGGAGCGGCTCATCGCAACTCTCTTCTATGGGCTCCTCGAACCCTCCAGCGGGCGCCTCACCTTCAGTTCGGCCGGCCATCCACCCGCCCTCCTCATCTCCGCCGACGGTGTCCCCACCCCCCTGGTGGCGGGACGGGGCGTCCCACTCGGAATCAGCGGAGGACCCCGAGACGATGCCGCCACCGTGTTGGAGCCGGGCGACCTGCTGCTGCTCTACACCGACGGCATCTTGGAACGACGCGGCGAGCCGTTCGACGTCGGATTGGAACGACTGGTGGCGGCCGCCTCGCGGCGTTGCGACGACCTCAATGAGTTCGCCGGCCACATCCTCGAAGACGTCCCCGACGCCCGCCACAGCGACGACATCGCTTTGCTGGCGCTGCGGCGCCGATCCGACTAGCGGTCCCGGGACGGATCCCTCACTCCGCCACGATCGACGGCGCGGAGGCACCAGCGAGGGCGATGTCCCGCAGCCGGCCGTTGAGGAGACCGTATTCCCGTTCCACGTCGCCCCGGAGATCATCGAGCCGCGCCGCGACTCGGACCGGGGGTTGGGACAGGAGGGTGCGTTCGAGGGCAATGCGGAGCCGGCGATTGCTGCGCAAGCACGCCGCCAGCGAGGCGATCTCGTTCGCCATCCGGTCGTCGCGACGCAGGATCTCGAGGGTGTCAGGCCCGGGCGGCACCTCGTCCGGCTCGGGAAAGGGTGCATGCCGGGTCAGCTCGGCGACGTCGCCCCGGCGCCGCGCCGCCAGCCTTCGCAGCCGCACTCCCAGTTTCGGGTCGCCGGCTCGACCCGCCGCGCGACGCAGGCTGACCCGGTAGCGGGCGAGCGCAAGAATCACTTTGCTCGCCTGTCGGGACCAGCCCGCCTGCTGTTCATCTGCCTCGGTGGATGCCATGTCTCGACTCCCTCTCTTCCCACCGTGTCTACCCGATTCCCGGCGTCGCCGAAACCCATCGCAACAGGACGGCGACAACGTCGGCCCGGGACGAGATTGGGACCCCGTGAGCGTACCCCGCAAGCGTCAACTCATATGTGGCCGGGGCAGGAGACGCCGTCAGGCACGATCGTGACTCGAAGTCGACGTGTTGCCGGTCCGTGCGAGGCGCAGCCGCCGGGCATGACGAACCCGGCTTGACACCACCTGAGTCGACCCTCGAGCCGAGGTGACGGACGCCGCCGTGTGAGAAGTGGATGGCACCACGAGCATCATCCCCCGCGCCGGCACGAACGTCCGAACCCGACGGCGTATCCGCCAAACACGGCATGAGCAGTGAGCGGGACCGAACCCGACGGATCGTGACCGCAACCCTCGACGACGACGCCCAAACCAGTCGGCGGTGCGGGAGACCGCGATGGTCTCCGCTCGAGGCGTAGCCTTCCGGCGAGTCGCGGCGGTTCGTCGGGTATCCGGAGGAAAGGACTGAGATGAGCAGGGAAACCACCCATTTCCATAGTGCGGCCGCCCATCTGCACGGAGCGTTCGGAGCCGACGGCTTCGGCCGCAGGGCCGAGAGCTTCGCCCGGTTCTTCGGAACCCCCAGATTCCTCGTCGGCCAGACCATGCTCGTTGCCGTCTGGATCGCCCTCAACGCCGCCGCCGTGTCGCTGCGCTGGGATCCCTATCCGTTCATCCTGCTCAACCTCATGTTCTCGCTCCAGGCAGCCTATGCCGCGCCGCTCATCCTGCTGGCGCAGACCCGTCAGGCCGACCGGGACAAGGCCCTCTCCGAAGCAGATGCCGCCCATCGCGAGGCACTGGCGGCGGCCGCCATCCAGCGCCAGGAGATCGCCGCGCAGCAGACCGAGCACCTTGGCGCGCTCATCGAACTGAATACCCGCCTCACCGAGCAGGTCGAGCGCCTGACGTCCGAGATCCACGCCCGGGTGGTGCCGACCGGCTGAGGGCGACATCCCTCCACCGAGACGGGTGGTACGGCATCGACGGCGAAGGGAGACGAGTCGGCCACACCGGCGGGCCGCGGCGTTTCCCCATTCACTCATTTCGCCGCCCTGAGGCCCTCCAGGTCGACTCCGCCACCAAATGCCTACACTTTTCCGTCACGTCACACGGCACAGGTCGGACGATCCCGTCCCGATGTCCGACCCTGGAGGAGGAGGATGCGAATCGAACTCGGGTCAGCCGTCGAATCCACGGACGGCGAGGGTGGCAACGTCGCCGACGTGATCGTCGATCCCATCGTGGAAGAGCAGGCATTCGTGCGGCTCAGCGAGCCGATCGAACTCGATCGAGGGCACCTGTGGGGCAAGAAGGACGTCACGATCCCGATCGGCCTGGTGGCGCGGACCCGCAACGCCGCCGGGCCCCTCGATGCGACGCGCCAGGATGTAGGCCGACTCCCGGAAGTCCGGGTCCGGCGTCCGCGGTGACGGCCCCGGACACCCCGTGGCGTGGAGCCGCCTCAGGTACCGGAGGGCGGCATCGTGCCCAGCTGCCGTCACCTCCAACCCGCCGACAGACACCTCTGCCGGCACGCCCGTGACCAACCTCCTTCACCGGCGGCGCGCCCAGTCCCCCGAAGCGCTCGAGCGCGACCTCCCCCACCGCCATCCCGCCGACCTGGTGCGTCTCGGCCTCGGCGTGCTCGGGTTCGCCGCCACCATGCTCATCGCCTCCCGCGACACGGTCGCCCTCTTCGAGCAAGATCTCTTCCGTCTCGTCAACGACCTCCCCGCCCTCCTCGAACCACCCCTCGTCGTCTTCATGCAGGCAGGCAACGCCGTGTTTGCGGTCGTGGTGGTGGCGGTGGCGCTGCTGGCGCGCAGGTTCCTGGTAGCGCGGGATCTGGCCTTGAGCGCACTGGTGGCGCGACTGGCGGCAGAGGCGTTCAAGGTGATCGTCGGCCGCGGCCGACCCGGAGACCTCCTCAGCGAGGTCGTCCTGCGCGGCACCCATCCCGGCATCGGATTCCCGTCGGGTCACGTGACAATGGCCGCCGCCCTCGCCGCCGCGCTCGGTCCCTACGTCTCCCGTCCCGTGCGACGCGCCCTATGGGGCGTCGTGTTCCTGGTGGCGGTGGGTCGCATGTACGTCGGTGCCCACTTCCCACTCGACGTGGTGGGCGGCTGGCTGCTCGGCTGGGCGATCGGAGCGGCCGTGCACCTCATCTTCGGATCGCCGAGCTGGGTCGTTGCCAAGGCACGGATTCTCGCCGCCCTCGACAGCATCGGTCTGGCCCCGGCCAGCATCGTCCGTCCCCGGCTCGACGCCCGCGGCTCCACCCCCTTCGTGGTGACGGAAACGACGGGACGCCGCTTCTTCGTCAAAGCGTTCAGCAGCGACCAGCGCGACGCCGACTGGTTGTTCAAGGCGGCGCGGCTCCTGCTGTTCCGCAACACCGAGGACGAGACGCCGTTCGCCACCCCCAAGCAGCAACTCGAGCACGAGGCCTACGCCGCGATGCTGGCGCACCGTGCCGGCGCCCGAGTTCCGAGGGTACGCGAGGTGGTTTCGCTCGACCGCTCCGACGCGCTGCTCGTCATGGACGCGATCGACGGGGTCGACGCCGCAGGCGCCCCGGAACGCCTCGGCGACGACACCCTCGACCTGCTGTGGGAAGACGTGGCGCTGCTGCAGCGCAACCGCATCGCCCACCGCGACTTGCGCGCCGCCAACGTGCTCGTCGACCCGGAGGGACGGCCCTGGATCGTGGATTTCGGGTTCGCCGAGGCCTCGGCGTCGCCGCGCCGCATGGCCGTCGACGTCACCGAGCTGCTGGTGTCGCTCGCCCTCGCCGTCGGTATCGAGCGCAGCATCGCCCCCGCGGTCCGCCACGTCGACCCCGACATCCTGCGCCGCTGCCCGGCGTTGCTGCAACGCGCTGCCCTGTCGGCGGCAACTCGCCGCGCCATCGGGTCCCGCCATGAACTGCTCGGCGAACTCCGCGCCCGCCTCAGCCACGCGATCGGCATCGAGGAACCCCCCGCCAAGACGCCGCTGCTGCGGATCAGGCCCCGCACGCTCGTGCTGCTGGTATTCGGAGCGTTTGCCCTCCACGTGCTGCTGCCCCAGATCGGGGAGATCCCCCGCACCCTCACCGCACTGCGGCACATCCATCTCGACTGGGTGGCGATCTTGGTGCTGGCATCGGTGCTCACCTACCTTGGCGCCGCCGTGAGCCTGGTGGCGGCCTGTCCCGTCGACCTTCCGTTCCTGCGCACCCTCGCGGTGGTGACGGCGGCATCGTTCACGAACCGGCTCGCGCCCTCCGGCCTGGGTCGCGCCGCGCTCGACATCCGCTACGTGGAGAACCACGGCGCCACCCGCTCGGTGGCGGTCGCCACCGAGACGATCAACGCCCTCGGCGGCGGCATGGTGCACGGCGTCGCGCTCGTGCTGGCAGGCGTGTTGTTCGGAGGATCAGCGTTTGGCTCGATCCATCTCAAGGGCGAGGTCGTCGCCGCCATCGTGGTGGTGGGCGTGCTCGTCGCCGCCGGCATCGTCATCGTCGTCGGGCCGTGGCGGCGCAGCGTCGTCGCCACCCTCACCGAGGCCTGGACCGCCTTCCGGGCCGTGACGCGGCAGCCGGCGAAGGTCGTTCGGCTCGTCGCAGGCGCGGTCGTGCTCAACGCCGGCTACATCATCGCCTTCCAGGCGTCCCTCGAAGCGGTCGGAGCGTCGGTGAGCGCCGGTACCGTCGCCCTCGTCTACCTGGGCGGGGCCGCGGTCGCTGCCGCCAGCCCCACCCCCGGTGGCCTCGGTGCGGCCGAAGCCGCCTACGTCGCCGGTCTCGCCGCCGCCGGGGTCGAGGCGAGCCTCGCCGTCGCCGGGGTGCTGGTGTTCCG
>CAYUDA010000018.1:0-15761 GCA_964443425.1 uncultured Acidimicrobiaceae bacterium | reverse complement strand
GCGCCGGCCTCCGGAGCCGGGTGCGCAGGTTCGAATCCTGTCTGGGGCACGACCAGGAATCGCCCTATCCGCAGCCGGAGCCGATCGCTAGGGTTTTCGCGCACTGGTGGAGGTGGAGCAATGCGACCGATCTGGAAGGGTGCGATCTCGTTCGGGCTCGTCACGATCCCGGTAGGGCTGTATGCCGCCACCGAGAGCAAACGGCCCCGCTTCCGCCAGCTCCGTGACTCCGATCACAGCCCGATCCGCTACAAGCGGGTGGCCGAGACCGACGGCGAAGAGGTGCCGTACGAGAACATCGTGAAGGGCTACGAGATCGACAAGGGCCGCTACGTCGTCTTCACTCCCGACGAACTCTCCGACATCATGACCGGCATCTCCGGTGGAAAGGTCGACGTCGTCCAGTTCGTCGACGAGCACGAGATCGATCCCATCTACTACCGCAGCGCCTACTACCTCGCCCCCGAGAAGACCGGGGTCAAGGCCTACCGCATCCTGCGCGACGCCCTCAGCCGCAAACAGATGGTGGGGGTCGCCAAGGCGGCAATCCGGGAACGCGAATACCCGGCGACGATCCGGGTCGAAGACGACGTGCTCGTGCTCGAGACCATGTTCTGGCCCGACGAGATCCGCGAACCGCACTTCGAGACACTCGAAGAGGAGATCGAAGTGCGAGACGAGGAGCTGACCATGGCCGAGATGATCATCGACAACCTCGCCTCCCCGTTCGACCCGAACGCCTGGATCGACGAGTCCCGCGAGGCGTTGGAGGCGGCGGCCGCCAAGAAGGTCGACGGTGAGGAGATCGTCGCTCCCGAAGCCCCCCAAGCGACCGGCGTCGTCGACCTGATGGAGGCGCTCAAGGCGAGCGTCGAGGCCACCAAGGCGCGCAAAGCGGGCTGAGGGCAACGGCGGGCCGAGAGGAACTCCTCTCAGCGGTCCGACGCCGCCGCTTCCTGCTCCTCGAGCTGCACCGTGAGGACGAAGGCGACAACGATGAGCGCCACGGTCATTGCGGTGACGAGGGCTTGAAAAGGAGTCACGGGGACACCTCGGCGGTGCGCCACGGGGACTTGAAGGAAAGTTTTCGCGAGCTGCTCAGGGGCCTTCGGAGTCCCAGGTGGCCGCCTCCGGAGCGTCGTCGGTGAAGCCCTGGAACGACGGGGCCCGCAACCGTCCGGTCGCGGTCCACTGTTTGAACTGGACCAGAGCCACGAGCCGGGGCTCCACCCACACGACGTCGTTCGGGAGCTCCGGGTCCGCCACGAACGGGGAATCGGGCACGACCATCTCGTCGAGGGCGGTGCGGATCACCGCCAGGGCCCGGTCGTCGAAGCCGCTGCCGACCCCGCCGATCCAGCGCAGCCCGGGTCCGTCCCACAACCCGAGCTGGAGCGCCCCGAAACTGCCGGCCCGGCCCCCCTTCCCCGGGGTGAACCCGCCGACCACCGCTCGCACCCGCCGGTAGTTGGCGACCTTGCGCCAGTCGGGCGAACGGACGCCGGGGCGGTAGCGGCTGCCGGCCCGCTTGGCGACGATGCCCTCCAAACCCTGCTCGACCACGAACCGCCACAACGGCGTGGCGTCTCCCGGCACGACGGTCCCGGCCACGATCGGCGCCGCAAGATGAACGGCGTCGAGCCGGGCCCTCCGCTCCTCGATGGGTGCGGAGGTGACGTCCGCGCCGTCGAAGAGCACGTCGAACGCCACGAAGCTGACCGGATCCCGCGCCGCGGCGGCCGCCACCCGGGCGGGATGGGTCAGGTTGATGCGGGCCTGGAGTCGCTCGAAAGAGGGACGGTTCTCCTCGTCGAGGGCGACGATCTCGCCGTCGAGGACGACGGGACGGTCCGCCGCGAATCCGGCGATCTCGGGATAGCGCGCGGTGATGTCGTCGCCGCGGCGCCCGGCGAGGCTCGTCCGACTCCCGTCCCACGACAGCACGGCGCGGACTCCGTCCCACTTCACCTCGAACGTCCAGCCGTCGTCGACGAACGGCCGCGGCCACGGCACCGCCAGCATGGGGGCGTAGTGCGGAAGCGTTATGCGCCGAGCTCCTCGCGGACCAGGCGATTCACCAGGGACCCGTCGACCTCTGTGCCGGACTTCATCACGTGCCCGATGACGCGCCCCGCCATCTTGGGATCGGATGCCCCCAACTCCTCGATGGCGGACCGCACCAAGGCCCGGGTCTCGTCCTCGCCGAGGGATTCCGGCAACCAGCGTGACAGGTACTCGATCTCGAAGGCGAGTTTGTCGGCCTGCGCCTGCCCCCGCTCGCCGGCGTCCTCGAACTCCCTCTTCGCCTTTGCCATCTTCTTGACGTAGGACCCGATGGTGGCGACGTAGAAGTCGTCGTCGATCTCCCCGGAGAAGCCCGGGGCCGACTTGGCAATGGAGACCTCCGTCTGCACCTGCCGGATAACGTTAACCGTCGGGCGGTCCCCGGCCTTCATCGCATCCTTGAGCGCTTGGCTCAGCTCGTCTTTCACCGACATCTCTCTCGCCTCCTCAGGCGGCCAACCGCACGCTGTCCGCAGCAACGTGCCCACTCGAGCGGGCCACGGTCCGCCTCGCGACGAATCGTTTGAATCCTCTCCCCGGACCGGTCTATGATCGCAGCCACGGACCAAGTTGTGTGGTCCTTTTGTTGTGTCATACTTTGCGAAAGTATTCACATTCACATAGTGCAGGATGACGAGGAGCTGAACAGGCGATGTTGACACTCACCGACTGGCGAGAGCTGGCCGCCTGCCGAGATTCAGATCCCACCCTCTTCTTCCCGATCGGTACCACCGGCCCGGCGGTAGAGCAGATCGTCAAGGCGCAGATGATCTGCTCCATCTGCTCGGTGCAGGAGGCGTGCCTCCAGTATGCCCTGCACACCAACCAGGAAGCAGGGGTGTGGGGAGGATACGCCGAGGACGATCGGCGCCGGCTGCGCAAGCGCTGGCTCGCCGAGCGGCGGCGCCAGCGCCAAGCGAGCTGAGCGGCACCGCTTCGAGTTTGGGCCCGGTCGGAAGACCGGGCCCTTTGCCGTCCCCGGTCAGGAAAACCCGACCCCCGGTCCGTTCTTGCCCTTGTCCACTTCGAGGAAGATGATCTTCTCGGCGACCAGGCCGTGCCGCTCCCCCTTGACGTCGGTGACCCACAGCAGGCCGCCGGCGGCGATCGCCGCCTCCACATCGGCCACCAGCGCCGCCGGGTCCTCGACTTCGAACTCCAACTCCCGGGCTGCCTGGACCCCGATGCGGACCTTCACGTTGTCACTCACTGCCGTCCTCGCTGGTTGGGTGGATGCGAATCGTAGACGGGCCCGTCAGCGGATCACGAGCTCCGGGTGGCTCCGCAACTTCGGCTTGCGGCTCTCGACCTCCTCCGCCAGCGAGGCGAAGGCGGCGGCGGCCTCGCCCCCCGCATCGGCGACGATGGCGGGACTGCCGACGTCGGCCCCCTCTCGCAGTGCCGTCACCAAAGGAATGCGGGCCAGCAGCGGCACCTCGAGTTCGGCGGCCAGCAGCTCCCCTCCCCCTTCGCCGAACAACCGGTACTGCTTCCCGTCGTCGCCGGTGAACCACGACATGTTCTCCACGACTCCGAGCACGTCCTGATTGACCTTGCGGGCCATGAGACCGGCCCGCTTGGCGACCCGCTGCGCCGTGACCTGCGGAGTCGTGACGACGATCGACTCGGCCCGGGGTAGGAACTGCGAGATCGAAATCGCCACATCTCCCGTCCCCGGCGGCATGTCGATGAGGAGGTAGTCGGGATCGCCCCAGTGCACGTCGGCGAGGAACTGCTCCAGCGCCTTGTGCAGCATCGGACCCCGCCAGATGACCGCCTGATCGGGAGCGACGAAGAAGTCCATCGACATCACCGCGACGCCATAGCGCTCGGGAGGAAGCAGCGTGTCGTCGATCACGGTGGGCTGGCGGTCGATGCCAAGCATCTTCGGGATCGAGAAGCCCCAGACGTCGGCGTCGATGATGCCGACGGTGTGGCCGGCTTCGGCCAGCGCCACCCCCAGGTTCGCCGTCACCGACGACTTGCCGACACCGCCCTTGCCGGAGGCGATGGTGATGATGCGGGTGCGGCTCCCCGCCTTCCCCACCGAGATCTCCCGTCCCTCGCCGCGGACGTTGGCGACGAGGCGGCCCCGTTCCTCGTCCGTCATGTGGGTGAACTCGACCGTCACCCCGGTGACCCCGGCGACGCTGCGAGCGGCGGCGGTGACGTCCTCGGTGAGCTTGTCCTTGAGGGGGCAGCCGGGAATGGTGAGCGCCACCAGCACTCGGACAACGCCGTCCTCGGACACGTCGAGCTCGCGCAGCATGTCGAGTTCGGCCAGGCTGCGGTGGATCTCGGGATCCTCGACCTTCTCGATGGCGGCGCGAACCGCAGCTACGTCGACCACGTCGTACTTCTCCTATCCGCGTAGTGGATAGAAACTATAGTGAGCGTCGCATACGCACCAATCCGGCACGACACGGCGGAGGACGGGTGGACACCAGGCTCTTCGATCAACAGGTCGGCGATCTCGCCTCGTCCCTCGGGGATGCCACCCGACGCGGGATCTACATCGCAGTGCGGGAGGCCGCCGAGCCGGTCACCGCCTCCCAGATCGCCGAACTGTTCGCCATCCACGCCAACGTCGCCCGCCACCACCTCGACCGGCTCGTCGACGACGGCTACCTGCAGGTGACACACCGGCGCCGCTCCGGCAAACGTGGTCCCGGAGCGGGCCGTCCCGCCAAGCACTACGAAGTCACCCGCAAGGAAGTGTCGCTCCAGTTCCCGGCTCGGCGCTACGACCTTCTCTCCGAGTTGCTGGCCCGCATGGTGGAACGCCTCGCCCCCGAATCGGCGGCGGCCGTCGCCGAGGACGTGGGACGGGAGTACGGGCGCCAGTTGGCGGCCCAGATCGGGATCCCCGACGACGCCGGGTTCGAGACCGCGGTGCAAGCCCTGGTACGCGCCATGACCGGGGTCGGGTTCGACACCGAGGCCCACACCGACGAGCGCCGCCTCGTGACCCGGTTCTGCCCGTTCGGGGAAGCGGCCTCCAATCATCCCGACATCGTCTGCAAGCTCGACCAGGGCATCGTCATGGGCCTGCTCGAGAAGGTCGATTCAACCGATCTGCCGGTGGTCACACCGCATCCCACCCCGGAAGACGACTGCATCACCGAGATGTGACCGCAAGTCGGCAAAGGTCACACCATTGCCCCTCAATGTCTCCCCGTCGCGCGCCGATCAATGCCGTGCAGGCGAACAGGAGGTGTGCCGATCAAGCCCGACTTGCGCGCCGGGGCAATAGCTCTCGTCGGAGCCGTCGCTACCGGGATCGGGTGGCTGCTGGTGCTCTACGACGGCTCCCGCGAGGTGACGCTGGCGGCCCTCGCGATGATCACCGTCGCCGGCCTGCTCATGTGGTGGCACGGTCGCACCACCAGCCGCCGGGTCGCCGGCGAGCTGATGCGGCACGTCTCGCACGAACTCCGTACCCCCCTCACCGGACTGATGGGAACCCTCGACCTCCTCGTCGAGCCCGATACGCAGCTCGACGCCGACGAGGCGGCGGAGCTGATGGGCCTGGCCCGCTCCGAAGCCACCAACCTGCTGCAGATCATCGAGAACGTCCACGCCGTGTCCCGCCTCGACCGCGACACCCTGGCCCCGAAGCAGGTCCCGGTGAGCCTCCCCCACATCGTGAACGAAGCGGTGCGGCGCCTGCCGATGGTGGCCCGCCGCACCTACGTGGCGATCGACCCCGATGCGGTGGTTTGGGGCGATCCCAGCCTGCTGCTCCAGATCGCCACCAACCTGGTTCAGAACGCGAATCGCTACGCCCAAGACGGCGAGATCGAGGTGACCTTCGAACGTCGCGGGGACGAGGTCCTGCTCCACTTCTCCGACGACGGACCGGGGGTGCCCCCGGGACAGTCGGGTTCGGTGTTCCGGCGCGGCGGCAGCGAGACGGGGCTCGGACTCGGCCTCCCCCTCAGCCGCAGCCTTGCCCGCGCTATGGGAGGCAACCTCGCCCTCAGTCCGCCCCGGCGAACGGGCACGACCTTCACCCTCTCCCTCCCCCACTGCGACGAGCAGCCCACCTCCATCTCGGAGGCCGGGATCGGGCCGGCCGACAAACCTGTGGCGCTCCCGCCGCGGGCGCGGCTCCTCGTCGACATGGTCGCCGCCCTCTCGGAGCGTTCCCTCGACCGTATGGTTGCCGCCCTCCAGAGCCTCTACGGGGAATTGCTCGGCGCCACCGGCGGGCTGCTGATGCTCCCCGACGGTCCAGGCAGCTTCTCTCACGCCGGCAGTTTCGGATCGGTCGACGAAACCCGCATTCTCGCTCACCATCCCGTCCTCGTCGGGGTGATGCAACAGCGCCGCACCCTCGAGATCACAAAGCTGGCGGGCAGCGCGGCGGACCCGTGGCGTCACGTGCTCGGCGGCGACGCCGCCCTCTTCATCCCGGTGCTCGACATGGGCGAGCCGATCGGAGTGCTCGCCATCGGATGGTGCGACGGCACCCGACTCCCCACCGCGGGGGCGCAGGACGTCGCCGCCGCCCTCGCCGAGCTGGCGGGCTTCGCCGTCCATCGCAGCCTCCTCGCCGACGACGTCGCCTTCGAGCGCATCCTGCGCCACAGCGTGATCGAATCGCTGCCCATCGCCATCTCGATCTTCGCCGGTGACCCGCCGCGAGTGATCGATTGGAACCGCCAGGAGCGGATCATGCTCGGCATGGCCGACGACGCCGCCCGGCCCAAGGACCTCGCCGCCAGCCAGGCCATGTTCGAGGTGCAGTTCGCCGACGGGACTCCGCTCACGATCGAGAACGCCCCGGTCACCCACGCCATCCGCACCGGGGAGTCGGCAGGGCCGTTCCTTCTCATGGTGCGACGCCTCGACGGCACCACGGTGACCACCCGCACCCACTGTGCCCCGTTCTTCGACGAGAACGGCCAGGTCGCCGGAGCCGTGGTGACCTCCGAGGAACTCGACGCCTTCGGTGGTCGGTTCCTCGCCGGAATCGACACCGAGAGTGCCGCCGCCGCCGGTACGGTACGGTCAAGGGCAGACGAACGTAGGTAGCTGAAGGTGGCGACAACCGAGGAAGACCAGTCCCTCCATGAGCGACGCCGTGCCGGCGACGCCGAGCATCCCGAACGTGAGACAGGCGCCACCTCGTTCGCCGAGAGGGCGCGCCGGATCCACAGCCGCCTCCCCGTCATCGACGGCCACAACGACCTCCCCTGGGAACTCCGCACCAGGGCGGGATCCGACCTCGACGAGGCCGACCCCCGTGGCGACCTTCCCAGCTTCCACACCGACGTCCCTCGCCTGCTGAAGGGCGGCGTCGGCGCCCAGTTCTGGTCGGTATACGTGCCCTGCTGGAGCGAGGCGCCGCTGCGCCACACGCTCGAGCAGATCATGTTGGTCCACCGCATGGTCGAGCGCGACCCCGACCACCTCCACATGGCGAAGACCGCCGCCGACATCGCCCACATCCGCGACAGCGGGCGCATCGCCTGCCTGATGGGCGCCGAGGGCGGGCACAGCATCGAAGGCTCACTGGGCGCCCTGCAGGCGCTCTCCGAGCTGGGGGTGCGCTACATGACGCTCACCCACGCCGACTCGCACGAGTGGGCCGACTCGGCGACCGACGACGCTCGGCATGGCGGCCTCAGCGACTTCGGCGAAGCGGTGGTGGAGGAGATGAACCGGATCGGCATGCTGGTGGACATCTCCCACGTGTCGGCCGACACGATGCGTCACGCCATCCGCGTCAGCCGGGCCCCGGTGATCGCATCCCACTCGTCGGCCTTCGCCATCGCCCCCCATCCCCGCAACGTCCCCGACGACGTGCTCGAGATGATCGGGGAGAACGGCGGGGTGGTGATGGTCAACTTCTACCCGGGGTTCGTCGTCGCCGACACTGCCGAGAAGGCCCGCGGCATCTTCAGCGTGGGACGGCGCCTTCGCGCTCGGTTCGGGCCGGACGAGGAGCCGGCATTCGAGCAGGCGATGCGGGACCTGACGGCAGGCCGGAACTGGGATCGCGGCACGGTGTCGGACGTCGTCGACCACATCGAGCACGTGGCCCGCGTCGCCGGCGTCGACCACGTCGGGATCGGCAGCGACTTCGACGGGATCGACATGACTCCCCGCGGCTTGGAGGATGTCTCGTGCTACCCGGCGATCACCGAGGAGCTGCTCCGACGCGGCTGGGGCGATCCCGACATCGACCGGGTGCTCGGCAAGAACATCCTTGGCGTGCTTCGCCGTGCCGAGGAGGTGGCGGCAGCCGGACGCGGCTGACGCCCGCCCGACATTCCGTTCAGTCGCCTGCCGCCATCCGGCGCAGCACCATGTGGAGGATGCCACCGTTGCGCAGGTACTCGACCTCGATCGGGGTGTCGCAGCGACAGGTCGCCACGAAGGTCACCACCGTCCCGTCGGTCCGGGTCGCCGTCACCGGCACCTCTTGGCGGGGAGCGAGGGTGTCGTCGATGTCGATCGAGAACGTCTCGGTGCCGTCGAGTCCGAGACTGTCGGCGCTCTCCCCGGTGGGGAACGTCAACGGCAGCACTCCCATCATCACCAGGTTGGAACGGTGGATGCGCTCGAAGCTGCTGGCGATGACGGCCTTGACCCCGAGCAGGAACGCCCCCTTCGCCGCCCAGTCCCGGGACGACCCCATGCCGTAGTCGCGGCCCGCCAGCACCACCAGCGGGATCCCCGCCTCCCGGTAGGCGAGGGCGGCGTCGTAGACGGACTTGACGGCGCCGTCGGTGAAATCGGTGGTGAAGCCGCCCTCGGTGCCGGGGGCGATCTGGTTGCGGATGCGGACGTTGGCAAACGTGCCGCGGGTCATCACCCGGTCGTTGCCCCGCCGTGATCCGTAGCTGTTGAACATGCGCCGCTCCACCCCGAGCGAGACGAGGTACTCCCCTGCCGGGGACGTCGGGGAGATGGCACCGGCGGGGCTGATGTGGTCGGTGGTGACCGAGTCGCCCAGCTTGAGCAGCACCCGAGCGGATTCGATCGGCGCCAGGGGTTGCAGCTCCGGCCCGAGGTCGAGGAAGAACGGTGGCTCCTGCACGTAGGTGCTCTCCGGGTTCCAACCGTAGAGGGCGTCACCGCTGGTGGGGATCGCCCGCCACTCGTCCGATCCTTCGAAGACGGACCCGTATTCGGTGCTGAACTGCTCGGTCTTGACCGAGCGGGCCACGATCTCGTCGATCTCGGCCTGGGTCGGCCACAGGTCGGCGAGCATGACGGGCCGGCCTGCGTCGTCGTGGCCGAGGGGCTCGGAGGTGAGGTCGATGTCGACGGTACCGGCGAGGGCGTAGGCGACGACGAGCGGTGGCGACGCCAGATAGTTGGCGCGCACGTCCGGGGAGATCCGCCCTTCGAAGTTGCGGTTGCCGGAGAGCACCGACGCCGCCACCAGGTCGTGCTCGGTGATGGCCTCTCGGATCGGGTCGGGGAGCGGGCCCGAATTCCCGATGCAGGTGGTGCACCCGTAGCCGACCAGGTAGAACCCGGTCGCCTCCAGGTCCTCCATGAGGCCGGAGTCGGTGAGGTAGTCGGTCACCACCTTCGAGCCGGGGGCGAAGGAGGTCTTCACCCAGGGGCGGCGGGTGAGGCCCCGCTCCCGGGCCTTGCGGGCCACCAGCCCTGCCCCCACCATCACGTCGGGGTTGGAGGTGTTGGTGCAGCTGGTGATGGCGGCGATGACAACGTCGCCGTGGTCGAGCATGAAGCGGTCGCCGTCGAGGGCCACCTCGGCGCCGTCGCCCGGTTCGGTGACCGACTCGGCGGGGGCCATCCCTCCTTCGTCGACCATGGCGGCGGCGGTCCCGGGACCGGAGGATGCCGCCTTGTGGAACGTCTCGGCGAGGTCGTAGCGCCACTGGTCCTTCATGCCGCTGAGGGCGATGCGGTCCTGGGGCCGCTTGGGGCCGGCGAGGGAAGGCTCGACGGTGGACATGTCGAGATGGAGGCGGGCGGAGTAGGCGACCCGGCGGGCATCGTCCCGCCACAGGCCCTGGAGCCGGCAGTACTGCTCCACCGCCTCCACCAGCGCCTCGGAGCGCCCGGTGAGGCGTAGGTAGCGGACGGTCTGCTCGTCGATCGGGAAGTAGCCGATGGTGGCGCCGTACTCGGGGGCCATGTTGGCGATGGTGGCGCGGTTGGCGAGCGGCATGCCGGCGAGCCCCGAGCCGTAGAACTCGACGAACTTGCCGACGACGCCGTGTTGCCGCAGCATCTGCGTCACCCGCAGCACCAGATCGGTGGCGGTGGCGCCTTCGGCGAGACGCCCGGTGAGTTCGAAGCCGACGACCTCGGGCAACAGCATGAAGATGGGCTGGCCGACCATCACCGCCTCGGCCTCGATGCCCCCGACGCCCCAGCCGACCACGCCGAGGCCGTTGATCATCGTGGTGTGCGAATCGGTCCCCACCAGGCTGTCGGGATAGAGGACGGTGCCGTCGTCCCACACCACCTTGGCGAGGTACTCCAGGTTGACCTGGTGGACGATGCCGGTGGCGGGGGGCACCACCCGGAAGTTGTCGAAGGCGGACTGGCCCCACTTCAAGAACTCGTAACGCTCCCGGTTGCGCTCGAACTCCCGCTCGCTGTTGATCTGGAGCGCCATGCCGCTGTTGAACGCGTCGACCTGCACGCTGTGGTCGATGACGAGGTCGCTCGGCACCAGCGGGTTGACCTTCTGGGCGGCGGCATCGTCACCGGTCATGCGGACGATGGCGGCCCGCATCGCGGCCAGGTCGACGACGGCCGGGACGCCGGTGAAGTCCTGGAGCACGACCCGGCCCGGGGTGAAGGCGATCTCGGTCTGCGCCACGGTGGTGGCGTCGTAGCGGGCGAGGGCCTTCACGTCGTCGTCGGTGACGACGCTGCCGTCGTGGTGGCGCAGCACCGACTCGAGCAGAACCTTGATGCTGGTGGGGAGGTGCTCGACGTCGCCGAGGTCCGCGACGGCGTCGAGCCGGTAGACGACCCGCTCCCCGACCGGGGTCTGGATCGTGTCGCGGGCTCGGAATGGGTCGTGGACGTCGCTCATCGGCCTCACCTCGGTTCAATCATCTTCGGACCGATCAGCTTACCGACGCCCCCCGCCTGCGATCCCCGGCCCTTCCTGCACACTCGCACCCACCCGAGGGTTCGTGGACAGGCGGCCGGGCCCGGGCACTGCCCGGGCCCGGGTGCTGCGCCCGGCTGGTCAGGGGAGGTACTGCTGTTCGATCTGGATCACGGTGCCGTCGGGGTCGAGGGTGAGCCAGTAGGGGGTGGAAGCGAGGGAGGCGCCGTAGTAGCCGTATGGCGGCTCGTCCCACGACGGCACTTCGTCCACCTGGGAGTCCCACGGCGTTCCGTCCGGCTTGAAGAGGGCGAGCCACTCCTCCATCGGCACCTCGACCGTCTCGATCGGCCCGTCGGCGGAGGTGAGGAGCATCACGAGCACGTCGTCGGCCACCGGAAGGGTGCGGAGCAGGTCGTTCTGGTTGCGGATGTAGTAGTCGTTGGGCACGCCCTCCTCCACCGAGGCGATCACCCCGTCTTCGAAGGCCGCCTGGGCCGCCTCGTCGCCGGTGAGGAACTGGAGGTAGTCGGCGACGATCTCGCCGCTCCCCACCTGGGTGAGGTAGGCGATCTGCCGTTCCAGCTCCGGCTGGTAGGTGACCTCGATGGTGTCGGTCGTGACGCCTCCCGGCCCGGTGAGCACGATCTCGATCGGGTTGACGCCCTCGACCAGGGTCAGGTCGGCGCTGGCCGAGTAGGACGGCACCCCGTCGATGGGCTCGGCCTGGACCACCTCGGCCTGGACGCCGCCGATGGTCGCCTCGGCGATGCCCAGCGCGGTCACCGTGACGTTGACGTCGGCATCCGCCACGGTCTCCCCCGGCACCACGCCCTCGACGTGGACGACCTCCGGCGCCGCCGCCGGCGGCTCGCCACCCTCCCCCGGCTCCAAAGTCACCGGGTAGGAAACAACGTTGATGCGACTCCCGTCCTGCGCCGAGTCGGCGAAGACCGTGACGAAACCCGGCGTCTCCGTCTCCAGGGTGTAGGGCACCTCGACGCTGTAGTCGCCCCAGCAGCCCGTCCCGCAGCTGGCGTTGGTGAAGCCGCTCGCCAGCACCTCGCCGGAGGCCGTCGTGACCTCGTAGGACACGGTCGCTTCGAAGACGTTGGCGATACCGCCGATGGTGACCGGCGAGCCGACCGCAGCGCCGATCGCCGGGATGTCGACGAAGATCTGCGGGAGCTGGTCGAGGTAGGCGGTGCGGGTCTGTGGGCCGTCCACCATGATGCCCTCGGAGGTGATCACGTCGACGATCTGCCCGTCGATGGAGAATTGCATCGCGTCGAACTCGGGGAACTGGGTGGCGGTGAACACCACCTGGGCGAGGCGGCTCATCATCATGGCGCTTCCCCCGCCGGACTCGAAAGCCGCCGGGAGGTCGACGGTGACGATGCCGTTCTCGACACCCACACCGACCGCGCCGATTCCCTCCGGAATCGAGCTGTACAGCCCCGAATCGCCCGGACCGTCGATCACCAGGGAGGTGAGGGCGTCGAACAGCGCCGCCCTCACCGGGTCCTCCACGGGTTCGGTGTGTTCCCGGGTACGGCGCACCGCCACCAGGCCGGCGTCGCCGTTGGGGCCCTCGACGTCCTCGGAGAAGAAGTACACGTTGAACTCGGTGAAGGCGACCACGCCGACCGGGACCGTGGTGGTCGTCGTGTCCGCCGTGGTCGTCGACGAGGCCGGTGGCACCGTGGTGGCCGGTCCGGCGCTGTCGGAGGTGCGCAACAGGAAGAGCGGCACGCCCACCAGCACCAGAGCGCCGACCATGGCGGCCGCCCACACCAGCACCGGCCGGCGCGGGCCACGGGAAGGGGTCTTGAGCGTTGTCATGGATTCCTCCGGGAAGGGTGGGGCCTCCGGCGCCATGTACAGCAGCCGGTAGGCAAGCTCACGGATACGGCTATCGAGTCGATCACTCATCGAGGAGCTCCTTGAGTCGTGCGCGAGCTCGCGCCAGGTGGCGCTTCACCGATCCCTCGGACACCCCGAGGCGGGAGGCGACGTCGCGAGGAGCGAGGTCCTCCCAGTAGGTGAGCACCACGGCGGCACGCTGCTGCACGCTCAGCCTGTCGACCGCCGCCAGCACGTCGACGTCGACCTCCTGAGGAGGCGCCGTTGCCGGCCCGGCGGCCCGGAGTTCCCGGACCCGACGTCGCAGTGCGCTGCGATGATGCGATCGTGCCTGGTTGAAGACCGATCGGTAGAGGTAGGCCCGGTGGTTGACCACCTCGGGCCACCCCCGTGACCGGAACGCCCGCAGGCAGGCGTCGGTGACGACGTCGGCGGCGTCGAACGGGCCCACCAGGCCCGTGGCGAAGCGCACCAGGTCGTCGGCGTGCTTGCGGTAGATCTCTTCGTCGGTCATCTCACCCCATGAGACGCCGCCGCCCCTCTGCCCGGGTGACAGCGGGGAGACGGCCCACCCGTCGGAGGGGAACGGCCGCCGGCCACGACGGCGCCACCCCCCACCGGATCGCCCGTGATGATCGCACCCGTCGCGCCAGGATGCGGCAACGTCGCCGCCGGATCAGTCGCCCCAGTAACGCTGCTCGAGGTACGGGTCGCCACGCATGTGGTAGCCGTTGCGCTCCCAGAATCCCGGCTCGTCGGCGGCGAGCACCGTGAAACCGCGCACCCACTTCACCGACTTCCAGAAGTAGAGGTGCGGCACCACCAGCCGCAGCGGCCGGCCGTGCTCCGGCTCGAGGGGAGCCCCGCCGTAGCTGTGGGCGAACAGGTTGCCGTCGCGAACGAAGTCGGCCACCGGGAGGTTGGCGGTGAACCCGTGCTCGGCCCGCACCAGCACGTATCGCGCGGCCGGGCCGGGAGCGATGCGGTCCCAGATGTGACGCACCGGGACACCCTCCCATTCGGTGTCGAAGCGGGACCACTTGGTGACGCAGTGGATGTCGGCCACGATCCGGCGCGACGGCATGGCGCTGAACTCGTCCCAGGACCAGGTGATCGGGTTCCCCACCAAGCCGTCGACGGTGAAGTCCCATCCGTCGAGATCGACCTCCGGAACGCTCCCGGCGTGCAGCACCGGGAACCGCTCGGTGGCGTACTGGCCGGGCGGGAGCCGGCTCGGGTCGATGCCGCGGGCGGCGAGTGCCTCACGGTTGCGCTGAAAGAAGCTCATCGGTGTCTCCCCGGTCGTGGCGTCTCACTGCCAACCGCCCCGCCGGGGCGCCTGTTCCGCCGGCTCGCCGGCTAACCGGGACGGCTCACTATCGTCGCCCGGTATGGAGACCCCACCACCTCCGACCGTCGCCTCCGTGCGCCACCGCCGGGCCCTGCTGCTGACCGCGGTGGCCCTCCTGGCGGGAACGGTGACCGTCGGGGTCGCCCTCGCCGGTCGCGGCGACGGCCCCGCCGACTCCTCCGGCCCGATCTCGGTCGCCGAGGCGCCCGGCACCGGTGACGAACTCGCTCCCGACTTCGTGGTGCCGACCCTCGGCGGTGGGACCTTCACGCTCTCCCAGCACCTCGCCGACGACGGGCGGCCGGTACTGCTCAACCTGTGGGCCTCCTGGTGCCCGCCGTGCCGGGCCGAGATGCCCGCCATCGACGCCGCTGCCGCCCGCCATCCCGAGGTGCTGTTCGTCGGTGTCGCCGTGAGCGACTCGGCCGACGATGCCGCCGCATTCGCCGACGACCTCGGGATCTCCTACCTCGTCGGGTTCGACGAGAACGGCGAGGTCGGTCCCGCCTTTCACGCCCCGGGACTGCCGGCCACCTTCCTCATCTCGCCTGAGGGCCACATCGTGAAACGCATCCTCGGAGAGATGACCGAGGACAGCATCGACGCCGACCTGGCCGCTGCCTTCGGTGGCTGATCGCCCCGACGCCCCCCGCACCGGTTCGCCCCGCGGTAACGTCGTGCCATGACCTGGCTCGTCGCCGTCATCGTGGTCTCGGTCATCGTGTCGTTGCTGCGCGGCGGCAAGCTGTCGAACATCACCGAGATCCACGCCCGCGGCTGGTGGCTGCTCTTCCTCGGTTTCGGGATGCAGATCGGCGCCGACTACCTGCCCGCCGACCGCTCCGCCCTGGCGGTGTCGCTGGTGCTCACCTCGTACCTGCCGCTGCTCCTGGTGGTGTGGCTCAACCGGGACCAGCAGGGCATGTGGATCGCCGGGATCGGCATCCTCATGAACCTCACCGTCATCGCCGTCAACCAGGGCATGCCGGTGCTGCCGGCGGCGATCGAGCTGGCCGGAGGCAGCGCCGACGCCGCGCTCGGCGCCAAGCACGTGTTGCTCGATCAGAGCACCCACCTGCCGTTCCTCGCCGACATCATCCCGGTGCCCCGCACCGTGATCTCGATGGGTGACGTGTTTCTCGCCATCGGCCTCGGAGCCTTCATCGAGGATCAGATGCAGCAGCCGCTGCGGCTCTTCCGCCACCGGGTGCAGGGACTTCCCGGCTCCGCCGCCCCACGCTGAGCCGTCCCGCTAGGCCGGGATCTCGCCCTTGAAGACGAGCACCCGGCGCAGCGAGCCGGTCACCTCCGGGTCGAATTCGTAGGCGGAGCCGCGGTGGATCTGCTCGAGGGCGTCCACCGGGGTCATGCCCAGTTCGTGCACCGCCTGGTCGTAGGCGCTGGCGACCTTGATGATCTTCGAGGCGAGCC
>CAYUDA010000017.1:0-15872 GCA_964443425.1 uncultured Acidimicrobiaceae bacterium | reverse complement strand
CCGCCGCCGTCACCACCCACAGCATCGTCGGCCAGGAACGGTTCCTGTCGGCGTCGCCCCACAGCCTCGGCGACCCACGCGAGTTGCTGCTGTACGTGTTGCTCGGGCTGGTCGCCACCGTCGCCGCCGTGCTCTTCCTCCGCACCCTCAACTACGTGGAGAAGGGCCTGCACGGCCGCTCCTATCCGGACTGGCTCCGCCCCCTCCTCAGCGGCCTCGGCGTCGCCATCCTCGGCGTCATCGATCACCGGGTGCTGGGCACCGGCCAGGAGTTCCTCACCAACCTCGTCAGCTCCGGCGCCGACAGCAGCTTCGTGTGGGAGGTGCTGCTCACCCTGGGTCTGCTCAAGATGCTCACCAGCTCCCTCACCCGCTCCGGAGGCGGCTCCGGCGGGACCCTCATGCCGAGCCTCTTCATCGGCGGCGCCCTCGGTGCCGCCATGGCGCAGATGATCGCCCCGGCATGGGGCTTCTCCGAGCTGAGCACCGGAGCCTTCGCCCTCGTCGGGATGGCCGCCACCTTCGCTGCGGTGGCGCGCGCCCCGCTCACCGCCATCATCATCGTGTTCGAGATCAGCGGGAACTACAACCTCGTGTTACCCCTGATGCTCGCCACCTCCCTCGGCACCCTGCTCGCCGAGCGCCTCTTCTCCGAGTCGTCGTACACGCTGCCGTTGATGCGCAAGGGCGTCCACCTGCTCGCCACCGAGGACATCGATCTGCTCGACACCGTCACCGTCGACGAGGTGATGAGCCGTTCCCCCGACGTCATCGACCCGTCGCTGACCACCTCGATGGCAGCCGAGGTCCTCGACCAGCAACGCCACCACGGCATGCCGGTGGTGAAGGACGGCAAGCTGCTCGGCGTCGTCACCCTCTCCGACCTCGCCGACGCCGAGGCGGCCGGCGAAGGAGAAGGGCTGGTGACTTCCGCCATGGTGGAGGACCCCATCACCGTCACCCCCGAGATGCCTGTCTCGGCGGCCCTGGCCCGCATGGCCGCCCTCGGGGTGGGCCGCCTCCCCGTCGTCGCCGAGGACGACCCGCAGCACTACCTCGGCATGTTCCGGCGCGAGAGCGTCGTGCGCGCCTACCACCACGCCCTCGGCGGCACCGCCGACCGTCAGCTCTACCGGGAGCGCCTCAAGCAGCGACTGCAACCCGGAACCACCTTCTACGAGCTGCCGGTGCGGCGCGGCTCGACTGCGGCCGGGAAGTTCGTCAAGGACCTCGAATGGCCCGACGGCGCCACCCTGGTGTCGGTCCGGCGCGGGGCCGCGGTCCTCATCCCCCACGGCGACACCGTGATCCGGGTCGGCGACACCATCACCGCCTTCGGCACCGGCGACTCCCGCATCGCCCTCGCCTACCTGCTGGAACATCAACCTGAGGAACACCCCGGCGCCGAGCCCGGTGGCAAACCCCGCTAGCGGCCGCCGCCGGCGAGATCGTCGAGGGCGTCCAACACCCGGTCCACCTCCGCCGGCGTGTTGTAGTGCACGAACCCGATCCGGACGAGGCCGCCGCGGTCGGTCCGGCCCAGGCGCTTCATCACCTCGACCGCGTAGTAGTCGCCGTGCCACACGAAGATCCCCTCGTCGCCGAGGCGGCGAGCGACCTGGGCCGGAGCCAGCCCGTCAACCTCGATCCCGAAGGTAGGGGTGCGTCCGGCAGTGCCGGGAAGCCCGAAGAGCGTCACCCCCGGCATCTCCGCCACCCCGGCGAGGAACCGCTCCGCCAGCGCCACCTCGTGGGTGCCCACCGCCTGCATCGCCGAGGTGAGGCGCTCCCTCCGATGCGACCCCTCTCCCAGGCTCGCCAGGTAGTCGACGGCCGCGGTCACCCCGGCGAGGCTCTCGAAGCTCTGGGTGCCGGTCTCCCACTTTCCCGGCGGGGTCGCCGGCGCCGGGCGGATCCGCACCGCCTCCAGCGACTCGAGCAGCTCGTGACGACCGTAGAACACCCCGGTGTGGGGCCCGTAGAACTTGTAGACCGACGCCACCGCGAAGTCGGCGTCGATCGCCTGCACGTCGATGCGCCGGTGCGGGGCGACATGCACCGAGTCGACGTACACCAGCGCCCCCACCGCATGCGCCATCGTGGCAACGGCGGCGACGTCCACCACCGTCCCCACCGCGTTCGAAGCGTGCGTCACCGCCACCAGTCGGGTCCTGGGGCCGATCGCCGCCTGCAGCGACGCCGGATCGAGCACACAGCCCGCCGCCGGGTCGAAGTCCACGAACCGCACTTTGGCGTCGGCGTCGCGGGCCGCCAGCACCCACGGCCACACGTTGGCGTCGTGGTCGAGGCGGGTGACCACCACCTCGTCTCCCGGCCGCCACGTCCACGCCAGGGCCCGGCTCACCGAGAGGGTGATCGAGGTCATGTTCTGCCCGAAAGCGATCTCGTCGGGACCGGCGGCGTTGAAGAAGTCGGCAACCGCGGCCCGGGCCGCGTCCACCGTCGCCGCGGTCTCCCGCCCCGTCACGTAGAGGCCGCCGTGGTTCGCCCCGCCGGCTTCCATCACACCGGTCATGGCGGCGATGGCGCCGTCCACCACCTGGGTGCCGCCCGGCCCGTCCAGGTACACCGCCGGCCGTCCGTTCACGGTGCGTTGCAGCGCCGGGAAACGGCTCCGGATCGTCTCGACGTCGAATGCCATGTCGGTTCCTCCGGGCGCCAGGTTACCGGCCCGGGCAACGCCGTTCCCGCCGAATCTCCTCGCCTGAGCGGCGCCGGGGCGATACATTGGCCGCCGTGGAAGCACCACCTCCCATCACGCCCGTGCTGCTGTCGGGAGGCAGCGGCACCCGCCTCTGGCCGGTGTCGCGCCGTGCCCACCCCAAGCAGCTCCTCCCCCTCGTCGACGAGCGCACCATGCTGCGCGCCACCCTCGACCGGGTCCACGGGGTGCCCGGGATCACCGAGCCGCTGGTGGTGGCAAGCGCGGCTCACGCCGCCTTGGTGGCGGCCGAGCTGGCCGGGGCCGGCTTCTCCCCGGACCGTATGGTGCTCGAGCCGACCGGCCGCAACACCGCCCCGGCGGCCGCGGCCGCTGCCCTCCTCCTCACCGAGGGCGGGGGAGACCCGGTCATCCTGCTGCTCCCCGCCGACCACGTCATCGGCGACGGGGACGCCTTCGTCGCCGTCGCCCGGCGCGGCGCCGAGCTCGCCGCCGAGGGCTATCTCGTCACCTTCGGCGTCGTCCCCACCTATCCGGAACCCGGCTACGGCTACATCCGCAAGGGGGAGGACCTCGACGGGGACGTCGCCCGGGTCGCCGAGTTCGTCGAGAAGCCCGACGCCGCCACCGCCGAGGCCTACCTGGCCGATGGCAACCACCTGTGGAACAGCGGCATGTTCCTGTTCCGGGCCTCCCGCTACCTGGAGGAGCTGGAACGGTGGGAACCGGCGGTGCTGGCGGCATGCCGCCGTGCCCTGGACGCAGCCGACCGTTCCCACGGCGTCGCCCTCGACGCAACCGCCTTCCGCTCCTCACCTTCCATCTCGATCGACTACGCCGTCATGGAACACACCGCGGATGCCGTCGTCGTCCCGCTCGACTTCGGCTGGAGCGACGTCGGATCCTGGTCGACGGTGTGGGAGATGGGAAGCAGCGACGCCCAGGGCAACGTCATCGTCGGCGACGTCCGCGCCCACGACGTCTCCAACAGCTACCTGCGGTCCGGGCATCGCCTCGTCGCCGCGGTCGGCATCGAGGACATGCTCGTCATCGAGACGCCCGACGCGGTGCTCGTGATGCCACGCGACCGCGCCCAGGACGTCAAAGGCGTCGTCGAGGATCTCCGGGCCGAAGGACGCCGTGAAGCCGACGAGGTTCCCGTCTCCCACCATCGGTGGGGACTGCAGGAGCTGGTCGCCCGCGGCGACGGGTACCGGGCGGAGCGCCTCACCGTCCTGCCCGGAGCCGAGCTCACCCTCCGCCCCGACGAAGCGACCGCCGCCCGCTGTGTGGTGCTCACCGGGACCGCCTGCCGCCAAGGCGACGCCGACGGTCCCGGGACCTCGTTCCCCGTCAACCAGGACGTCACGGTGCGCAACGAAGGCTCGACCCCGATCGACCTCCTCCTCGTCCGCACCGACGTGTCACCGCCGGACGCAAGGAGCCAGCCGTGCTGATTTCGGCCATCTCGTTCGTCGTCGCCCTGCTCGTGCTCGGCATCGTCTTCGGCCGCATGCTGATGCGGCGTGACGTGGAGAAGAAGCGCCGCAAGCTCGGCGTCGAGGCACCACCGGTCGCCAAGAAGACACGAATGACCCGGCGCGAAAAGATCCTCTCCACCCTGGAGCCCGACCCCGAGATCCCCACCATCATCGACCTGATGCACGAAGAGGCCCGCGACACCGGCGTCAACGAGATCCCGGGAGGTGAGGATCTCGAGGTGCCGGTCAAGCTCAAGGTATGGCACCGCGACGGCGGCTCCCACACCGAATGCCCACGACAGTCGCTCCGCTTCGAGATCACCGCCGGAGTGGAGCCGGGGCACGCGACCGTCGAGGACGTCCGGCTCTCCTGCCGTGAGCCGCACCCAACAGCGCCCCCGCCCGCCCCGGCGGCACCGGAGCCGTCGGAGCCCGAGCCGGACTGAGGCGGCCCGGATCAGGGCAGCGGAACCGCCGAATGGCTCGTCCCCGGCAGGAACAGCGCCAGCGCCAGCGCCAGCGCCAGCATCACGACGCCGAACACCGCGAGGGTGGCGAACAGGATCGGGACGAGACGACCGGCGACCCCGGACCGGGCCTCGTCCTCGGAAGAGTGCCGCACGCTCATCGGCGCCGATCGTATCACCCGGTCGTTCCCGCAGCGCGATGAACAGGACCGGGACGGGACCACGGGGTAACCTCGACTCGACGATGGAGTACTGCTCTCACTGCGGGGCCAGGAGCGGCCCGTCCTGGGTGTACTGCCGAGACTGCGGCGCCGGGCTCGATGTCGCCGGGGCCGCGGTCCGGCCTGCTTTCTGCACGTCGTGCGCCTACGAACTCGCCCTCTCGTGGCGCTACTGCCCCCGATGCGGGATCGAGACCCCCGTCGCCGATCGGGAACGCTCCACACGGCTCACCGTCGAGACCGCCGGATCCTTCGAAGGGACCGCCCACCTGGAACGGCCGGCACCGCTCGTCCCCGAGGTGGTCGAAGCCCCGGAGGTGGAGCTGATCAGCCGTGGATGGGATCCGATCGGGACCGAATGGATCGACGTGGACGAAACCGACGTGGTCGTGACGTTCCCTGAGGACGACAAGGGCGACGCCGACGTTCCGCCGCACCCATCGCTGGTGGCGGCCGCTCCCCTCGCCGTCTCCGCGGCAACGACACCACCGCTCCCCTCCCACGGGACCGGCACCGAGCTGATGCTGCTCGGTGCCGGCCTGGCCGCCCTCGGCGCGGTCATGGGCCTCACCGTGCTCAACCGCCTCCTCGTCTCCTTCGCCAACGGCGCCGCGGTGGCGGGCGACATCGACCGGCTCGATGGCCTCGTCACGACGTGGCTGGGAGCGGCGGTGGTCCCGCTGCTCGTCATCGCCGTCGTGTTGCTGGCCCGCTGGCATCGTCGCCACGCCTCCCGTCGCGTCATCGGCGGCCCCCCAGCCGTCCCGTCGGCGGTGGGAGCACGCTGGGCGGCGTTGCTCGGGCTCGGCGGGGGCAGCGCCGTCGCGCTGCTGGGGAAACGGCTTCCCCGCACCACGGTGGGCGAGGCGATCGACGCCAACACCTGGGTCGTCATCGGCCTCGGCCTCCTCATCCTCGGCTGCCTGGCCGGCGTCCGAGTCGTCGCCGCCACACCGCCACCGCCCCCGCCCGGGGAGCCGGCGGGTTGAGCCCAGACCTCCCCGTGGTGGCGGTCTTCGGATCGTCCCGATCCGATCAGGGATCCGACGAATACTCCGACGCGGTGCGATGCGGGCGCCTCCTGGCGGAAGCCGGATTCGCGGTCGCCACCGGCGGCTACGCCGGGACCATGGAAGGCGTGTCCCGCGGCGCGGCCGAGGAGGGAGGGAACGCCATTGGCGTCACCGTCCCCTCCGTGTTCCCGGGCCGGGCCGGCGCCAACCCCTTTCTCACCGAGGAGATGCCGGCGCCCGGCCTGGTGCTCCGCATCGACCGACTCCTCTCCCTGTCCGTCGCCTCGATCGCCCTCCCGGGGAGCATCGGCACCCTCGCCGAGCTGGTTCTCGCCTGGAACCTCGCCTTCGTTGCCCGCTTCACCGACGGCGCCCCGAAGCCGGTCGTCACCGTCGGTCCCATGTGGCGCCGTCTCGTGCCCCTGCTGACCGAGGAGCTCGCCACCGACGGTTCGCTCCTCACCTGCGTCGCCACCATCGACGAAGCGGTCGCCGAGGTGCAGCGCCGCTTGCCTCGCCGCGCCGGTTGACCTTCGCGCCGGCGCGTCCTCCGCCGCGGCGCGAGGTCCGCCCTACACTCGCTCCGCGTCGGCACCGGGAGGACGGCACCGGATGGCAACAGAAGGCTTCTACCTGGGGGGCGTCCTCGACGCAGCCAGCCGGGAACGTACCCCTTCCCGCCTCGACTACGACCCGGGCGATCTCACCACCCACGGCGTCATCGTCGGCATGACCGGGTCCGGCAAGACCGGGCTCGGCATCATCTACCTCGAGGAGGCGCTGCTGGCGGGCATCCCGGTGCTCGTCCTCGATCCCAAGGGGGACATGACCAACCTCCTGCTCACCTTCCCCGAACTCCGCCCCGACGACTTCGAACCCTGGATCGACGAGTCCGCCGCCCGAAGCGCCGGAGTGTCGGTCGCCGAGATGGCTGCCTCCACCGCCGAAACGTGGCGGTCCGGGCTCGCCGACTGGGACGAGGACGGGGACCGGATCCGGCGTTTGAAGGATGGCGCCGGCTTCACCATCTACACACCGGGATCCTCGGCCGGGGTTCCGCTCAACATCGTCGGATCGCTCGACGACCCTGGCCTCGACTGGTCCAGTGAGGCCGAGACCCTGCGCGACGAGATCCAAGGATTCGTCTCCGGCCTGCTCGGGCTGGTCGGCGTCGACGCCGACCCGCTCTCCTCACGTGAGCACATCCTGCTCTCCAATCTCGTCGAACACGCCTGGAGGGAGGGCCGCTCCCTCGACCTTGCCACCCTGCTCGCCTGGGTGCAGCGCCCCCCGCTCCGCAAGCTCGGGGTCTTCGACCTCGACACGTTCTTCCCCGAAGACGATCGGACCGACCTCGCCATGAAGCTCAACGGGCTGGTGGCATCCCCCGCCTTCCGGGCCTGGACCGAAGGGGCGGCGGTCGACGTCGAGCGGCTGCTGTGGCGCGACGGCACGCCGCAGGCGGCGATCGTGTACCTGGCGCACCTCTCCGACCAGGAGCGGCAGTTCGTCGTCACCCTGCTGCTGTCGAAGCTGGTGACCTGGATGCGGTCGCAGTCCGGGAGCGGCGAGTTGCGCGCCCTCGTCTACATGGACGAGGTCTACGGGTTCGTGCCCCCCACCGCCGAGCCTCCCGCCAAGAAGCCGATCCTCACCTTGCTCAAGCAGGCGAGGGCTTTCGGGGTGGGGATGCTGCTCGCCACCCAGAACCCGGTCGACCTCGACTACAAGGCGATGTCCAACGCCGGCACTTGGTGCGTGGGACGGCTCCAGACCGAACGTGACAAGGCCCGCATCCTCGAGGCATTGCAGTCGGCCCGGGGCGACACCGACCTCGGCTCCCTCGATCGCCTCGTCTCGGACCTCGACAAGCGCCAGTTCCTCCTCCACAACACCCGGGAGGAGGCCCCCACCCTCTTCACCACCCGCTGGGCGCTCAGCTTCCTGCGGGGCCCCCTCACCCGGGACCAGATCGGGGTGCTCATGGACGGGGTCGAGATCGCGGAGGCGCCGGCCGCGACGTCCCCGGCCGCGGCTCCACTGGAAGAGGACGAATCCACCGTGATGCCACCGGTCGCCGAGGGCATCCCCGTCGCGTACCTCGACCCCGCCGCCACCTGGATCGGCGACGTCGGCGGCGACCCGCACTCCCACCGCTACCAGGCGGGGATCGCCGCCCGGGTCTCGCTCACCTTCGACGACGCAGCGACCAAACTCACCCATCACGAGGAATGGGAGGCCGTCCTCAGCCCGGTCGGGGCCACCCTCGACTTCGCCGCGGCTCACACCGTGGACTACGACGCCCGCGACTTCGTGGCGGCGGCCCCCGACGACGCCCGCTACCGGCTCCCCGCCGCCGACCTCGCCAGCGCCGCGTTCTGGCGGGACGCGCCGCGGCGGCTCGCGGACTACCTCGACCGGGAACGCACCCTGCAGATCTTCAAGAATCCGGAGCTGAAGCTCTCCTCGCGGGTCGGGGAGACCCAGGAGCAGTTCGCCGCCCGCTGCGACGCGGCCGCCCAGGAGCGGGCCGACGCCGAGGCCGCCGGGCTCCGCGACACCTACCGGACCAAGGTGAAGAGAGTGCAGGAGCGCCTCGCCGCCGCCGAGCGCCGGGTGGCCGAGCTGGAGGTCGACGTGGAGGGCGCCCGCCAGCAGCAGGTGATCGATTCGGCGGGAACCGTTCTCAACATCCTGCTCGGCCGCCGCAGCACCCGGAGTATCACCGGCTCGGCCCGGAGCCGCCGGGGCGCTCGCTCCAAGGAGCAGCGCCTCGCCACCGCCCAGGCCAAAGCGAGCGACACGTCGGCCGAGATCGAGGAACTCGAGGCGGAGCTGCGCGAGGAGCTCGAGGACATCAACGACCGGTGGGAGACCCGTGGCGACGCCATCGAACCGGTCGAAATCGGCCTCGAGAAGAACGACATCGACGTCGTGGAACTGGTTCTGCTCTGGATTCCCGCGCCGTGACGCCCGGCTACGATCGACGGCGTTCCATCCGAGAGAGGTAGCCTCCGTCCCATGAGTGAGCGACCAGCCATCGTCCGCGTCCATCAGGAAGAGGAGGGGAACCAGGCCCACGTGGCCGTCACCCTCGCCTGGCTGGACGCCGAGTACCGGGGGGAGGCCGTGGGCGAGACCGACGCCAATTCGCGACCCCGCCTCCTCGGCGAAGCCACCCTCCGGGCGGTGGAGAAGGTGACCGAGAACCGGGTTTCCCTCACCCTGGCCGCGGTCGCCACCACCGACCTCGGCGACGCGCAGATCGCCATGGCTCAGGTGAAGATGCAGGGGCTCGACCAGCTCATGGTCGGAAGCGCCCTGCTGCGGGAGAACAACCCGACGGGCGCCACGGTGCGAGCCGTGCTCGACGCCATCAACCGCCGCCTCACCCAGCTGTTGAGCTAGCGCCGAGAACCCGCCCGCGCCGACCGGTCCCGATGCGCCTGCAGCCTCAGGAGTCCTGAGCGAGCGCCCACAGCAGGTCGCGGATGCCCACGATGCCGAGCAGCTCGCCGTCGGCCATCACCGGAAGGTGGCGGTACCCGGTCTCCATCAGCCACGCCACGGCCTCGCGCACCATCACGTCGGGTGCGAATGTGTCGGGCGCCTCGCTCATCCATTCACGAACGACCTCGTCGGCGGGGTCGATCCCTTCGTAAATGGCGAGAATCAGGTCGCGTTCGGTGAGGATGCCGACCAGGTCACGTCCGTCGACGACGGCGAGGCAGTCGACCGACTCGTCGACCATGCCGGCCGCCGCGGCCGCCAGCGTCGCCTCGGGGCCGATGATTTCGGCGGCTCCGCCCACGAGCGAATGAAGCTGCATCCTGAATCCAGCCCTTCCGTCCCCATCGACACTAGCGGCAGGCCCCGCGGCACGCCGAGCGTGGAGCAACGCCTGCAGTGTTCTCCGGCCTAGAGCAGATCTTGCTCGCGGATGCCGAACGAGGGGTGACGCAGCCGGCACAGCGCCAGCTTCTCGAGTTGCCGGATCCGCTCCCGGGTGAGGTTGAACTCCTCCCCGATCTCTTCGAGCGTACGCGGCACACCGTCGTAGAAGCCGTAGCGGAGCGCCAGGATCCGTCCCTCCCGGTCCGGAAGGCGCTCGATCGACTTGCGCAGGCTGTCGGCGATGTCGAGCTCCTCGGTCACCTTGACCGGGTCGATCGCATCCTCGTCCTCGATGAAGTCTCCGAGCTGGGCGCCGTCCTCGCCGACGGGCTGCTCGAGCGAGACGGTGTCGGCGACGCCCAGGGCCAGCTCGACCTTGTCGACGTTGACGCCGGCCTCCTCGGCGATCTCCTCCGGCCGGGGCTCACGACCCAGTTCGGCCTTGAGGCTCGCTTGCGCGGCTCGCACCGCCGCCAGGGTGTCGTGGAGGTGCACCGGGATGCGCACCGTGCGCGACTTGTCGGCGATGGCACGGGTGATCGCCTGCCGGATCCACCACGTGGCGTAGGTGGAGAACTTGAAGCCCTTGCGCCAGTCGAACTTCTCCACGGCGCGGATCAGACCCAGGTTGCCCTCCTGGATCAGGTCCAGGAAGTCGATGCCGGAGGTGTTGGCGTAGCGGCGGGCGTTGGCGACGACGAGCCGCAGGTTGGCGGTGAGGAAGGCATCCTTGGCTTCCCTCCCCCGGCGCACCTTGCGGCGGAGCGCGACCTCGTCGGTGCGACCACCGAAATCGCCGGCGGCGAGTTTCTCCTGGGCATCCTGACCGGCCTCGATCTTCTGGGCGTACTCGACCTCGCGCTCGGCGGTGAGCAGCTCGTATTCACCGATCGCGGTGAGGTACTGGCTGACGAGATCGGTCGTGAGGCGGCCGCGCTCGTCGGTGAGCTTGTTGCGATCCCGGTCACGGCGCGAGCGCGACAAGGTATCGCGCTCCACGCGCTCCTTTGCCTCGAGGCGCTCTCTCATCGCCCGATCGAGAACCGTATCTCGCGCGTTACCGCCTGTCGTCATGCCGTGATTCCTCCAAGAAGTGCCGCCAGCCCGCCGTCCGTCATGCCCACCCCGACCCTTGCGCCGTCTCGACGATGCTTGTGAACACCTTCACAACTGGGGGCTCATCCCACTATCACACACTGCCAGGGGTTTGTGAACCCCCCAAAGCCTTGTCGCGATCCGTTTCATCACCGGTCTTGGCAACGTTCCCCCGACTCGATTCATTCCTGCGCATATGCCCTGGCAACGGCGGCGAAAGAGCACGATGGACCGCGCCCCGCCGGCGGATCGGCCGCTTCCGCGGCGTCGTCGTGGCCCTCGCCCGGGCGTAGGGTGCCCCCATGCCGAACCGCCTCTCGCACGCCACCAGCCCCTACCTGCTGCAGCATGCCGGCAACCCGGTCGACTGGTACGAGTGGGGTGACGAAGCGTTCGCCGAGGCCGCCCGCCGCCGCTGCCCCATCCTGCTGTCGGTCGGCTACGCCGCCTGCCACTGGTGCCACGTGATGGCCCACGAGTCGTTCGAGGACCCCGCGATCGCCACCCTCATGAACGAACGGTTCGTCAACGTCAAGGTGGACCGCGAGGAACGCCCCGACGTCGACCGCATCTACATGGACGCGGTACAGGCGATGACCGGCCAAGGTGGCTGGCCGATGACGGTGTTCCTGCTCCCGAGCGGCGAACCGTTCCTGGCCGGTACCTACTTTCCGGCCGAGCCGCGGGGCGGCCTCCCGTCGTTCCGTCAGGTGCTCGAGGGTGTCGCCGAGGCCTGGGAGACGCAACCCGACGAGCTGGCGGCCCAAGCGCGCCGTATCGCCGACGCCGTCGCGGCAGATCTCCCGCCCGGGGAAGCACCGCCCTTCGCGGCGGCGACCACCGCCGCCGTCGAGCAGCTCGCCCGGCTCCACGACCCCGTCCACGGTGGATTCGGCGGTGCCCCCAAATTCCCGCAGCCTCCCGTGCTCGAACTGCTGGCCCGAGTGGTGGCGCTCGACCACCCCACCGGGCAAGCCGGCACCGCCGCCGACCTGCTGCGGTCCACCCTCGACGGCATGGCAGCCGGGGGGATCTACGACCATCTCGGGGGCGGCTTCCACCGCTACTCGGTCGACGCTGCCTGGCTCGTCCCCCACTTCGAGAAGATGCTCAGCGACAACGCCCAGCTCGCTCGCATCTACCTACGATCCTCGCAGGTGATCGCCGACCGGGCCGGCTCCTACCGGCGGGTCGCCACCGAGACCCTCGACTACCTGATACGGGACATGACCGGCGCCCACGGTGGCCTCGCCTCGTCACAGGATGCCGACTCGGAAGACGTCGAGGGCAAGTACTACGTGTGGACGTGGGACGAGCTGGGCGACGTCCTCGGCGCCGACCGGGGAATCGCCGCCCCTCTCTTCGGGGCGACGACCTCCGGCACCTTCGAGGGAGCGAACATCCTGCATCGGGCGGCCACGCCGCAACGGGTGGCATCCGATCTCGGGATCTCCACCGCCGAGGTGCTCGCCGTCGCCGACCGCGCCACCGCCGCCCTCCGTGCGGCACGATCGCAGCGGATCCGTCCCGCAACCGACGACAAGGTCGTCACGGCCTGGAACGGCTTGGCGCTGCGTGCCTTCGCCGAAGCGGGGGCGATCCTCCCCTCTGAGCGCTACCTGGCGCACGCCATCGGGATCGCCGAGTTTGCCGTGTCCACCCTGCGCCGCCCCGACGGCCGGCTGCTGCGGAGCTGGAGAGAAGGCGCCGCCGGCCCAGCCGGGTTCTGCGACGACTACGCCGCCCTCGCCATCGGTCTCTTCAGCCTGTACCAGGCCACCGGTGATGAGCGCTGGTTCGAGGAGGCGGAGCGACTCACCCGGGACATGAACGCCCTCTTCTCCGGCGACGGCTTCTTCGCCACCGGATCCGACGCGGCCCGCCTCATCGCCCGGCCCAAGAATCTCGTCGACGGCGCCACCCCGGCGGACAACACCCTCGCCGCCGAGGCGGTTCAGATGCTCTCCGCCTACACCGGCGACCCTGCCCTCGACGGGTTGCTCGACGGGATCACGGCCGCGGCGGCGGTGCTGCTGGAACGCCACCCCACCGCGGTCAGCGGCCTGCTCGGGGTCCTTGCGGTCGCCGGCAGCGTCAAGGAGGTTGCCATCGTCGGTGCCCCCGCGGCACGGGCCCCCCTCACCGCGGTGGTGTGGGAGAGCTTCCGCCCCGACTGCGTGCTCGCCAGCCGCAACCCGGGCGACCCGTCCCGCATCCCGCTGCTGGAAGGCAGGACGCGGCACGGCGGCGCGGCGGCGGCTCACGTCTGCCACCGCTTCGCCTGCCGGCTGCCGGTGACGAGCCCCGACGCGCTCCGGGCCGAGCTCGACGGCTGACGGCGCTCAACCACCGGGACCTGGACGGTGCGAGGAAGACCCTGCCATGATTCGTGGCATACTTCAGGCCTTCCGTAAGCTATCGAACCGTGAGCGACACAACCCCCCAAGGCATCTGCGTCTTCTGCGGCACGGCACGGCCCGTGAACGTCGCGATCTGCCCGACGTGCAAACGGACCTGGATCGACCGCAGGCTCACCGAGACCCCTCCGTCGCCGGCTCCTCCCGCCCCCACCCCGCCGCCGCAGGCGCCGGACGAGCCTGAGCCGATCGACGTCGTCTCCCTCGACGAGCTGAACGCCCGCATCGCCCAAGCCGGACCCGACTTGCCGGACGAGACACCTCCCGAGCCCGAACCGGACGAGACACCTCCCGAGCCCGAACCGATCGACATCGTCTCCCTCGACGAATTGAACGACCGCATTGCCCAAGGCGGAACCGCGCCTCCGCTTCCCCCACCCCCGAAGACCCTCACCCCCACCGGGCCGGTTCCACCACCACCGCCACCGCCGGCTCCACCTTCGGAGCCGGAGTTGGCGGAACCCCTCGTGGCAGACGCCGACACCGATGGAGGCGAGCCGCCCCTGGTCCCGGCCGGCCGCGATCGCCGCGGATGGTGGGTGGCGCTCGCAGTCGCCGCCGCGGTGCTCTCCCTGTACCTCATCGTCTTCGTCATCCTGCTGAACGACGGGAACGGCGAACCGGTCGTCATCGACTCGACGACCACCACGTCCACCGTGGCAACGGCCACCACCACGACCACCGAGGCGACCACGACCACCACCACCTCCACCACGACCACCACCACGACGATCCCGCCGATCGAGGCCGTCGGCAACCCGATCACGCTCGGCGATCTCAAATTGGGCGCCTTCGCCCTCGGACCGCTCGACCTCGCCACCGACTCGACCGACGCCCTCGGACGCCTGGTGGCCACCTTCGGGCAGCCGGAGGCCCGCGACGATGCCGGCGAGGCCGACGGGCTGTGCCCGGGCACCACCGGACTCACCTACCGCTGGGGCGGGCTCACCGCCATCTTCCTCGACGTCGACGGCGGCGAGGCATTGGTGGGGTACCGGCTGACGCCCTCCCCCGACGGCGCCGAGGCCGCCACCGACAACCTGGCCACCCTTTCCGGGCTCCAGCTCGGTCAGGCAGTGGGCGACATCCGGGCCATCTACGCCAACTCGGGGGTCGCCGTCATCGACCGGGCCGGCATCCCCACCTTCGTGCTGCAGCGCTCCAGCGACAATCGCACCCTGCTGTGGGGTCCGGTCACGTCGTCGGATGACGCCGGGGTCATCGAAGGCATCTTCTCGCCCTTGTGGTGCGACGACGGTCCCACCCCTTCGTGACCCGGCCAAGCCCATGACCGGGCTGCTCCAGGCGCTCCCAGGCGCGCCATCTCTGAAGCGAGATAACATTGCGGGTCGTCCGGGCTGCTCGAGGATCCTGCCGGTATGAGCGCGAACCACAACACGGTCCCCCCATCCTCCCTGTCGCGGCGGGTGTTCACGCTCGCCAATGCCGGCGCGGTGATCATCGGCGTCGGAGTGTTCCTCGTGCTGGTGCGCATCTGGAACAGTCACGTCGGCAGCCTGCTCGCCGCCCTCGCTGCCGGGATCGCCACCGGCGCCACCTGGGTTCTGTGGAACCGTCTCTCCTCAGGTCCGCCCCTCGCCAAGATCATCCCCGGCACCCTGCTCGGCACCATCCCCTCCACCCCGGGCCTCCCCACCCCCACGCTCACCCAGCCGGGATCGCCGGCCGCCGAGGCCTACCTCACCGCGTCCCGCCGGCTCGAGTCGGCGACCACCGGCCAGGTGGTACTGGTCTCCAGCCCGGGGCCGGGCCAGGGCGCCAGCACCGTGGCCCTCAACCTCGCCATCGGGGCCACCCAGGAAGGGCGTCGTGTCCTCCTCGTCGACGGCGATCTCGCCACCCCCGGGCTGTCGCGCTTCGGGCACACCGGCACCGCCCCCGGCCTCACCGACCTCGCCGCGGGCACCGCCACCCTCGTCGAGGCGTCCCGGCTCTGGCTCATCGACTCCGCCAACCGGCTCCCCTTCGTCCCGGCCGGGAGCCGGGTCGACGACGCCTCCGCCCTCGAGGGATCCCGCCTCGCCGACGCCGTGGACCAGATCACCGAGCACGCCGACCTGATGCTCATCAACGCCGCCCCGCCCGGGTGGGACGGCAACCAGCAGGCGTTGGCAGCCCACGCCGACGGCACGGTGCTGGTCGTCACCGAACGGGGCGACCGCGCCTCGATCGCGGAGGCGTGCCGCCTCTTCGAGGAGATGGGCGCCCCGGTGGTCGGCTTCGTCGTCAACCACAGCTCGCAGCACCGCGCCGTCCCCGAGCACTGGCTGAGGCGCGCCCTGAAACGGGTGATCGCCACCGCCTCGATCATCGTCGTCGCCTACACCGGGTGGACCGGGTACCAGCTGTGGCACTCGTGGAACGGCGTCGAACGGAACCAGTTCGACGTCGAGACCGCCCTCGAGGTGCTCCCCCCGGTGCCGGCGGACCTGTTCCTGAACGCCGATCTCGCCCCCGAGACCGCCTCGGCCATCACCGCGTTGCCCTCCGACCGGGAGTTCACCAGCTTCATGATCGTCGGTAGTGACCTCGGCGGGGAACGGGCCGACGTCATCATCCTCGCCCTCTTCCCCACCAACG
>CAYUDA010000016.1:0-16174 GCA_964443425.1 uncultured Acidimicrobiaceae bacterium | reverse complement strand
ATCGGGGCGCCGTCGTGCTCCAGTTCCTCGTGCTGGGTGCCGTGTTCGTGGCAATGGGCCTCGTCACCGACGGCTGCTATGCCCTCGCCGCCGGCGCCTTTGGTGATTGGCTGTGGCGACGTCCCAAGGTGGTCGCCGCCCAGCGCTACCTCACCGGCGGCATCTTCGTGACGCTCGGCGTCGCCACCGCCCTCTCCGGCTCCAGAGAATGATGCCCACTCCGAGCGCTCCGGGGGGACCGGCGTTGGTATCGTGAGGGGAAGAGACCCGGATCGAATCCCGGGAGGATCGGCTGATGCCCGATCTCGAATCACGCCTCGATTCATGGACGGCTGCCGGGCTCATCACCTCCGAACAGGCGGAGGCGATCCGTGTCGCCGAAGCCGCACGTCGGCCGCCCGAGACGTTGGTGGTCCGGATCCCGATCGTCACCGAGATCCTCGGCTATGTGGGTGCTGCCCTGGCCTTCTGGGCGATCGCCATCCTCACCGCCGACGTGTGGGCAGACCTGGTGTCGTGGGCTCAGGCGGGGCTCTTCCTACTGGCCGCCATCGCCTTCTTCGGGGGCGGATCCTTCATCGGGGACTCCGGCGAACCGGCCGCCGGCCGACTGGCGTCGGTGCTGTGGACCTGTTCGGTGGCGGCGCTGGCGGCCGCTGCCTGGATCGGCGTGCTCGATCTCGTCGAGTGGTCGGAGGAGGCGGCGACACTGACGACTGGAGCAATCAGCACCGGCTACGCCGCCACGCTCTTTGTCATGCGCCGTCGCATGCTCCAGCACCTGGTCGTCTTCGGGAGCGCCGCGATGCTGGCCGCGGGATTCACCATGGTCACCAGCCTCGACTCCCAGGAACTCGCCGGTCTCACCTACTGGGGACTCGGAGCGGCGTGGCTGCTCATCGCCCGCCGCGGCTTGCTCCCGCCCGGTGAGACCGGGATCGCGATCGGGGCGGCCACGGCGCTGTTCGGGGCACAAATCGTGGCGGGCTCCGATGTCGAGGCGATCGGATTGATCTTGGGCCTCGTGACCGCTGCGCTCCTCGCCGGCGTCGGACTCATCGGCGACCTCAGGAGCGCCCTGATGCTCGGTGCCGCCGGGATCTTCCTCTTCGTGCCCCAGACCGTGTTCCACTTCTTCGGTGACGCCGCCGCAGCCCTGGTGGTGTTGTTCGTCGTCGGGGTCGCCCTGGTTGGGGGCGCCGTCTTCTGGGCGCGCCACCGAATGCGCGCCGACACCTGACGGGGCTGGTGTCGGCGCGCCAGAAAAGGACTTCACGTGCGGTCGCCCACTCCGTGAAGAAACGGGGGCGTTACTCGGTGGGTCCTTCGACCTCGGCCTTCGGCATCCCGGTCCCGCCAGCCTTCTTGCGCCCGAGCGGCGCCAGCATGGCGAGCACGAGCCCGATGACGAGGAACAGGAGCGGCAGCCCGAACACGCTCACGCGGTCGAGCGGCCAGATTCCCCACAGCATCAGGTTCAAGGCGAGGAAGAGTCCGAACAACAGCCCGGAGATCGCTCCCAGGATCGGTCGTCCTCGCATCATGGCCTCCCCGGTCGGGCCAACGCCGCCCAGCCGATGCCCGCCCCGAACAGGACCACCCCGCCAAGGGCGATCCATCCGAGTGGGTTCGACAGCGGGTTGCCTTCGATCTTGATCATCGCGGTGCCGGAGCATTCGCCACCGGAGGCGTTGTGCCAGCCGCTCACGACCCAGATTCCCGGGACACGGCCGAACGGCACGACATTGTCGATCTTCTCGTAGGCGTCGTCGAGTTCGTAGACGCCGGAGGCGCTCCGGGTGTCGTCGGAGTTGGGATCACCCCACTCGGCGATGCCGATGTCGAAACCGGCGATCCGGACCGCGATCCCGCCGCTGTGGTCCATGTTCTCGAAGTTGACCTGGCCGGAATAGTCGATCTGGACCCCCTCCTCGTCGGGAATCGGGATCGCATTCGACCGGGTGTCGTTCTCCGGTGAGTAGGTCACGCCCTTGATGACGGCCGTCCCCCAGCACGCCCCCTCGGGCTCGACTCCGGCAATGGCGATGGCAGGCATGATGGCGAGCAGAAGACCGGCGGCAAAGAGCAAGAACCCGAGTCTTCGTACCATCTGAACCCCCTCCCTTTCGGTTGTGGTCAAAGGACTCTACCGCGGCGGGTCGCCCGACCGCGGGTACATCGCCCGCCGTTCCAGGATCGTCTCCACCGCCCTGATGTCCCCGGGGGAGGTGCGGGCCGCCCTCGCGTAGCAGTACCCGGTAGGGAGGAAGAAGACCTGGAACACGGCCAGCCCCACCGCCCAGTTGAGTGGAGGCGGCAAGGCCCGCTCGAAGCCCCCGGCGGCGGCCGCGGTGAGGGCGTTCCCGGCGGCCCGCCCCACCCCGTTGGAGAGGTTGCCGAGACCGAACACGGTGCCGCGGTGTTCCGGCAGGTTCACGTCGGAGACGAGGGCGAACCAGTTGGGGGAATCGGCCGAGGTGAGCGCCAAGGCGAGCAGGGCAGTGAAGAACGCGGCCGCCACCCACCCGTTGGTGACGAGGGCATGGAGCACCTCGGGCAGCAACGTCGAGGTGCTGGCCCCGTTGGTGACCTGCAGGCCCCGTAGCGGGACGAAGAAGAACACGAGGAAGAACGGGATGGCCCCCACGATGCCGACCGCGCTCACCACGGCGCGGCCGCCGAGAGAGCGGCGCTGCATCCGGTCGCCGATCGCCCCGGCGAGGATCGAGAACACGCCGCCGAGGCGGAGGATGGCCGCCATGAGGCCACCCACCCGGGTGGCGGTCTCGACGTCGTACCCGAGCGCCGCCACCTTCTCCTGGTAGAGCAGGGGGACCCAGATGAGCGAGCCGTAGGCGAACTGGGCGCTGAGGCCCTGGGCGATGAGCCACACGTTGGTGCGGCGCCGGAACAGGTCGGGGATCTGGGTGGCGTCGATGCGGTGCTCGTAGGGATCCCCCGCCTGGTGCATCGCCTGCAGCGCCGGCTCCCGGAACCCGCGAGGGGCGGAGAACGTGAACAGGTACAACACCGCGAACCCCGCTCCGAGCAGGGCGATGAGCCGGAGCGGGGCGCCGAAGTTCTCGGCGCCGAGCTGGCTCGCCACCAAACCTCCTGCCACGGTGCCGAGACCCTCGGCGAGACCCCAGAAGCTCATCGCCAAGCCCCGGTGTCGTGGCGACACGAAGTCGCTGATGACCGAGAACCCGACCGAGGCGATCGCTCCCAACCCGACGGCGGTGAGGATCTGCCATCCGAACAGTTCGCGGTAGCGCTCGGCGCCGGCGCTGAGGTAGGAACCGAGCGCCCACACCAGGGTGCCGGCAAACAGCAGACGCTTGCGGTCGGAGCGATCCCCCCAGTACCCCCAGGCGACAGCGGTGAGGGCCGCCAGCAGGATCACGGTGGCGGTCATCGCCCCGATGGCGGTCTCCGAGGTGTGGAGCGCTTCCGACACCGGGAGCACCATCTGGGGAATGGCGGCGATGGCGGCGTTGTCGAGGGATGCCAGCGTCACGAATACCACGATCGTGACGACGACATGGGCCCGCCCGCCCCACCATCCCGGACGGCGGCTGGTCATGGCGCGGCATCCGGGCGGGTCACAGCAGCCGTCCGCACCTCGCCGCTCACGATGCGAAGCGCCGCGCCAGGCGACGCAGGTTGCGGCGCCACACCACGGTGAAGATCCGGGCCCCCACCAGAGCGCCGAGCGGGCCGCCCAGGTACCACGGGAACCACAGCTGCTCTCGCCAGGTGAACCGGGTGGAACCGTTCGCCTCGTCGAGGAGGAACTCGCCGCTCCCTCTCACCACGCCGACGTGGCGGACCGCCATGTGGCGGGGTGGCTCCCAGGCCACGAACTCCATGATGTCGGCAAGCCGGAGAGGCCCCACCTTCGTCGTCACCTCGAGGCGGGTTCCGACGCCGCGGCGCTGCGTGCCGATGAAGGTGATGCGCTCGGCGTCGGCCATCCACTCGACGTGGGTATCGAGCGCCGCCAGGTCGTCCCAGACACGGGCGACAGGTGCGGCGATGAGGCGGCTCACCTCGACGTGCGCCATGGCCACCTCGTGACGCGCCGCTGCGGCGCGGGACCGGCTGAAAGGCACTCCCACATGCTGGCGAGGAGGCTACCGGCCGCGTCGGTTCGCTGCCGGGCGGCACGGGTGCCGGCCGAGGTCGGCATAGAATCGCCGGGAGGAATCGGAGGAGGGTCGTTGCAGGAGCCAGCCGAGGGATACGCGTCCCTGCGGGAGCGCGTCTTGGGGGAGCGCGGCGTCATCATGGTCGTGGGTGGCACCGACACCGGGAAGACGACGATGTCCCTCTACTTGCTGGAGGGTGCCCTCGAGGCGGGTTTGTCCGCCGCCTTCATCGACGCCGACGTGGGCGTGTCGACCGTCGGCCCTCCCGCCTGTGCCGGGCTCCGCTGGGTGCGCAGCCACGACGACCTCGCCAACCTGGGCGACGCCGACGAAGTGCGCTTCGTCGGGTCCACTCAGCCGCAGGGGGTGGTGCTGCCCCATGTGGTGTCGACCGCGGCCCTGGTCGACATCGCCCGTCAGGAAGCCGACTTCATCGTGCTCGATACCACCAGCGTCGTCTCCGGTGTGCTTGGCCAGACTCTCAAGTACCACCTCATGGAGGTATGCGCCCCGACACTGGTGATCGTCATGCAACGGGGCGAGGAGATGGAGCCGGTCATCGGCATGCTGCGTCGCTTCCTGTCGGCCCGCATCGCCAAGGCGGCGCCGCCTCCCGACCTGATCCCGGCCAGTCCCGTGGAGCGCAGGGCGCGTCGCATCGCCTCGTTCCGCAAGGCCCTGGAGCCGCCGCTGCAACGCTGGAGGGTCCACACCTCGGTCTTCGCCCCCACCCTGCCGGACGGGTTCGACGTCTCGCGTCTCGCCGGCATGCTGGTGGGCGTCCAGGACGGCGAGGGGCGATGCCTCGGCCTCGGTGCCCTCGAGTTCGACCAGGGCGTCGTGCGGGTCGCCACCCACTACGGGGAGCAGATGAAGGGGCTCCGGCTCGGTTCACTCCAGATCAACCTCGACACCTACGAGACCACTCGCATCCAGCTCAACGAGCTGATCTTCGGGTTCTGATCTACCCACGGCGGGGTGGCTGCCGGGACGTGGAAAAGCCCAAGGAACCTCCGCAGCCGGTCCCCGCACTTCCCCGAACGAGGTCTGGTTGCTCGAGCCCCTTGGGCTTTACCATTCCGACCTTACGAACACGTGGCGCACGATTCAAGCCCGTCGTTTCAGCCGATTTCGCTCCCGAACCTGGTAGCCAGATCGTGATCGCCGCTGCACCTGCTGCTACTTCATCCTCAGAGTGACGGCTTCTCCACATATCCACAGCAATCCACAGGGTCTTGTGCACAACCACGTGTCGACAAGTCCGTCAGCGGAATTTTTCGCGCCCGACTCGGTTCGTTCCACGTCGGGGCCGAGGAGGTGGGACCGCCTCGTCGAATCCCCAACGGTGGGTCATGCGGGATCGGCCGCTTCCCCGGCGGTGATGCCGTGATAGAGGTCGACGAGGTGGTCGGCCGTCTTCGTCCACGAGAAGCGGTCGGTGAACTCCACCGCGCCTCGTGAAAGCTTGGTGGCGAGACCCTCGTCCTCCAGCACCCGGGTGATCGCCTCGGTGTAGGGAGCAGGCTCGTGGCCGTCGATCAGGTACCCGGAGCGCCCGTCCTCGACGGCGAAGCGGAGTCCACCGACGGCGGCGGCGACCACCGGCAGTCCGCACGCCTGCGCCTCGGCGGCCACCAGCCCGAACGACTCACTGCGGGACGGCATGACGAGGACGTCGGCCGCCTGGTAGAAGTGGGCGAGCTGGTCGTGCGGCTGGGGCGGGAGGAAATGGACCCGCTCGGAGATGCTCAGCACGGAGGCGAGCCGGCGGAGCCGCCTCAGCTCCGCCTCCCCCTCCGGACCGCTGGGGCCGCCCACGACGACCAGGTGAGGGGGACGCGAGGTCGCGGTGTCCTCGACGGTGGCGCAGGCGGCGATGGCGACGTCTACCCCCTTGAGTGGTTGGATCCGTCCGACGAAGAGGGCCACCGGATCGTCCCCCAGGTAGTCGTAGAGGCCGGTCCAGATCCGGGCAGCCCGGCGGTCTCCCGGCCGGAACGTCGCATGATCGATGCCGGGGGGTGAGGTGCAGAGGCGCTCCGGGCTGGCGTCGTAATGCTCGAGCAGGTCGTCGTACTCGGCGGGGGTCGAGGCGATGACGCAGTCGGAGCGGGCGATGACCTCTTCTTCCGCCATGGTGCGGATGAGGCCGGCGCACGGTTCGCCGGGCCGACGGTTCCGATCCTTGATCCGTCCCAGGGTGTGGAACGAGTTGGCGAGGGGCAGCCCGAGGCGCTCCTTGAGGATCACTCCCGACCAACCCGAGAGCCAGTAGTGGCTGTGGAGCACGTCGAACGGGAGACCGTTGGCGTCGATCCAGCCCAGAGTCTCCTCGGTGAAGTCGCCGACCAGATCCGGCATCCGGCGCAACGGCACCGGCTCCGGCGGCCCGGCGGTGACGTGGACGACCCGGTAGCGAGGCGAAACGTGGACCACTTCCGGGTCGTTGCCGGTGCGACGGGTGAACACCACCACCTCGATGCCGCGGCTCGCGATCGTCTTGGCCACCTCGTTGACGTACACGTTCATGCCGCCGGCGTTGCCGATGCCGGGCCGTTGCACCGGGCAGGTATGGAACGAGAGGAAGGCGACGCGCCGGATCACGCGCCACCTCCGCAAACCCCGTCGATGCGGGAGAGGGGGCGGGGGCGGGCCCCGAGCCGGGACTTGTAGGCCTCGTCGCCCTTGAGGAAGTCGAAGCGACGCAGCCCGCGCCGGATGGCGTCGTCGATCAGCAGGTTCACCAGCACGATGCCCGGCGAGGCGGGCGCCGCCTCCGGCTCGTAGGCGGAGTTGTAGAAGAAGTAGCCGGCGGCGTCCTCGAACCCGAACCCGGCGGCCACCGCCCTGCCTTCGGAATCGCGCAGCACGTCGATGACCGCGCCGACGTCGTGATGGAGGGCGGCGAAGAAGCGGGCTCGGGTCTCCGACATGAACCTGCCCTTCTCCCCCTCGGCGCGACGGTGCATGGCGACGAAGGTCTCCACCGCCTCCGATCCCTCCACCCGATCCAGGAGCGGCGTCCCGCGCATCGATTCGAAACGACGCCGTTTGCGCCGCACCTCATGGCGCTGCCTCTTGTCGAGGGTCGCCAGGTAGCGCTCGGGGTCGTCGGGGAGGTCGAGGACCGCCGTCATCTCGTGCCGCTCCGGTTCGGCCCGGACCCCGGCCTCCGCCAAGCCGGCGGCGACGGCATCAGCCGCCTCCTGCGGCATGCTGTCGAAGCGGAAGGGTGTTCCCTCGGGAAGCGCCGCGGCCAGTTTCGCCACCGCCGCCGGGACCTGGGTCCCGAGCGGGCTGTGGTAGTCGGTGAGGGCGGGGTCACCGAGAAACTCGAGGCGGCCGTCGTGGCGGTAGAGCTGCACCAGAGCGTCGCCGGTGTCGGCGAGGAGGAGCTCGGCACCGGCGGGACGGCAGTGTTCCCACCAGGCCCGGAGCAGGGCACGGCGCGGGAACGGGCCGGTGTGGGATGCCACCGGGTCGAGGTCGAAGGCGGGGGTCGCCCAATCGTCGTGCAGGTGCATGCCGTTCCCTCTGCGGTCCGTGGTCATGGTTCCGGCTCCGGCTCGAGTGAGCCCACGATGCGACCGCCACCCAACACCGGAGGGCGGGCGACGTCACGAAGAGCGTCCCACGCCACCTGGGGCAACAGCGCGAGGCGTCGGATTCCTTCCATCAATGCCACCAACGCCACCGAGGCCGATCCCTCGTGGCTCTTGGCGGCGATCCCGATCCCGTCCCGTCCTGCGGCGATCAGGCCTGCCGCTCCCACCTTGACCGGTCCTCCCCACCAGGCGCCGAGCCGCCCGTCGCCGCGCCGGTCGTCGGCGACGAGGGAGGGGTAGCGGTGCATGGCGGTGGCAGCGGCGGCGAAACGGGCATCGGCCGTGAGCCGGGCGAAGCCACGAGCCAGCCCTCGGGTCGTGCCCCGCAGCGTGGGGGCGCCGCAGCCGTCGACACCACCGGGCCCGGGATCCTCCCCGGTCACTTCGGCCACCACCTGGCGCACCCGTCGCTGCAGCGGATGGGACGGATCGAGGTAGCCGTCCTCGGGCCAGCCGGTGGCGCGGCAGGCCCGGAGCCAGGCGGCGTGTTTGCCGGAGCAGTTGTGGAACAGCGGCAGGGGCCGGCGCCGTCCGGCGGCAACGAGGGCGTCGCGGGCTCTCTCGCTCAGCGGCCACGCCGGTGGGCAGCGCAGGGCGTCCTCGGTCAGGCCGGCGCCCTCCAGGATCGAAGAGACGAGGGCGAGATGGACCGGGAACCCGGAGTGGCTGGCGCAGGCCACCGCCATCTGCTCGAGGGCGAGGTCGGCCCCGGCCTCGGCAGCCACCGTGGCCTGGAAGGGCTTGATGGCGGACCGGAGGAAGAAGGCCAGGTCGGGATCACCCCACGCCGCCAGGACCGTGCCGGAGGCGTCGGATGCCACGACGGTGGCGTCGTGGAGCGATTCGGTGAGTCCGGAACGAACCGTGCGGATGCGCAGCGGGGGCACTCAGCTCGACTGCAGGAGCTCGTCGACGGTGGCGAGGCCCTCCCGGTACCGCCGGATCAGCTCGGCGTGGATCAGCTCGTCCGCTTCGTACACGCCGCGCCGTTGGAGGGAGACCTCACGCTCGATCTCGGTCAGGACCGCCTGGATGTCCTCCAGCTCGTCGTCGTCGATGCCGGGGAGGTGGGTGAGGAAATCGTCGCCGAGCACCCGATCGACCGAGCGGCGTCCCGTTGCGGGTGGCTGCGGCGGATCGATGGGCAGCGCCTTGGGGAGGGTGTTGCGCTGCCCGCCGTCGTCGGCGTCGCTCCCGGTGAGGATCTCCGGCAGCGCTTCGATGAGGGTGCGCTCCTCCTCGCCGGCCCGGCGCCGCATCTCGAAGGCGAGCAGGTCCATGCGACCGTGGAGGAGGCGCCGGTAGTAGGAGAGTTCGGTGTCGAGCTCGTCACACAGCTTGCGGCGGTTGCGCAGCTCGTCGAGGGGCACGGTCTCGACGTCGGCGATGAAGTCCGGGTCGAGCACGATGTCGATGCGCCTGCGTTGGTGGTTCAGAGCCGTTCCTTTCCGTGCCGAGGCTACCAAGGAACCGTCACGAGCACGCCGCCCGGAGGGTCGGATACGGGTTCACCGGAGCGCCGCCCCCCGGGTGCAGCTGGAAGTGGAGGTGGGTGGCGCCGCCGATGGCGTTCCCGCTGTTGCCGACGTAGCCGAGCACGGTGCCCTTGGCGACGCGTTGGCCGGTGGCGATCCCAGGCGCATAACCGTCGAGGTGGGCGTAGTAGTAGGTGGCCTCGGCCCCGACCAGGTAGGCGGTGGTGCCGCCGAGGCTGTTGCTCTTGAGCCGTACCGTCCCGTTGGTGACGGCGACCACCGGGGTGCCTCGCGGGGCGAACAAGTCGTTGCCCTTGTGGGTACGGCCACCGGAGCGGGGGAATCCCCAGTCGTTGATGAAGCTGGCGCCACCCTGGACCGGGCAGATGAAGCCGGGAATGGTGCCGGCGGGGAGGCCGCCGGCGGCGCCTGCCTTGCGGGCGGCCTCGGCGACCTGGCGGGCCCGTTCTGCCGCTTGGTACTCGGCGAGCACGTCGGCGTAGTTGGCCTTGGCATCGGCGTAGGCCTCGGCCTGGACGGAACGGGCCTCGTCGAGGCGCCCCACGTTCGCCTCGGCCTGGTCGCTCAGCTCGGCCACCTCCGCCTCGTTGACTTTCAGGTCTTCCTTGCGGCGGTCGAGATCCTGCTGGAGCGCTTCGAGGCGGTCGAGCGTCACCAGGTTGGCCTCGCTGGCTCGCTCGATGAGGACCTGGCGGGTCAGCACCTCCTGGATGGACCCGGCGTCCATGGCGAGGTCGATGATGCCGGTTCCGCCGCTGATGTACGCCTCGATGACGAGATCCTCGGCGAGCTGCTTGAGGTCACGTACCTCGGCCTCGTCGTCTTTGATGCGGTCGACCATGCGGGTGATGCGGTAGGTGAGGTCCTCGAGGCGAGCATTGATGTCCTGGTACTCGGTGAGGGCTGCTTCCAGGTCGGCGTCGGCGTCGACCAGCATCTGGTAGGCGGCGTCCCGTTCGCTCTTGGCCTCGTCGACCTGGCCCTTGGTCTGCGCCGTCGCCCCCACCGGCGCGAAGGCGAGGAGGGTGAGGATCAACAGCGGGGTGACCGCACGGACGCGGCGACGAAAGCGCATGCGGGAATCGAGGATAGCCCCTTCCCGGCGGCTGAGCGCCGTCGCCGGGCCTCAAAACGCGTCTTTCGAGCGGTACGACGCCTCCCGCCGGACGCTCGAGAGGTGCCTTTCTCCTGGGGCGTCACCCGATGCGGGCCGGGCCGGCGCCGGGGCGCTGGGTGGCGATGATGCCCAGTGTGACCAGCACGATCCCGAGGATCTGGCCGGGGCCGGGCGCCTCGGAGAGGAAGATCCAGCCCAAAGCGGCAATCTGGATCAGCATCGTGTTGTTGATGGCGACCGACTCGGTGGCGGTGAGATGGCGCAGCGAGGCATTCCACAGCGTGAAGGCGAGGGCGGTGTTGACCACCGCCAGCCACAGCACGATGAGCACGGCGCCTCCGGTGAGATGGGGCCAGCCTTCGGTGGCGAGACCGGCGATGAGCAGCATCGCGGCCCCGACCGTCATCGACACCGTGGTGGTGACGAGGGGAACGGCGCCATCGACCCGATGGACACGCCGTCCCAGCAGCGCCGAAGCGGCGTTGGCGACCAGGGCCACGCCGGCAGCGACCATGCCGGCCGCGGTCGCACCGAGCGAGCCGGCGAAGTAGAGGCCGGCGCCGGCCGCCACCAGGGCCGCCCCGCCCAACTGGCGCCCACTGGCCCTTTCCCCGAGCGAGCGCCCTGCGAGACCGGCGACCACGAGGGGAGTGAGCGAGAGAACGAGGCTGGTGGTGGCCGCGGGCTGGTGATCGAGGGCGACGAATTGGGCTCCCTGGGTGATCGTGTAGAAGACGATGCCGAGCACCACCAGCTCTCCCCACCCGGTCCGGAGCGCCCTCCGTAGGCTGGCGCGGGCCACCGGTCGTGCCAGCACCGCGACCAGCAGCACCAGGGCCGCCGCCCCGTAGCGCAGGCCGGCGAACATGATCGGCTGCAATCCCTCGTCGTCGAGGCCGAAACGGATGATCACCCACGACGAACTCCACAGCACCGTGACGAGGAGAGCGAGCCAGGTGGCCTGCCTCCCGGAGCGGCGTTCGGGCCGCAGTCGCTCACCCATGATGTATCCGGTCCGAGCCGTCAGCCGAACAGCCAGATCGCCGCCCAGAACGCGGCGGCACCGAGCGTCGCGCCGTCGAACATGGTGAGGAGACCGGGAGCGCGGGCGGTGTGGACCACCGAGCCGGTGCGCAGAAGGGATCCGAGCAGCCGACCGGTGATCAGGCCGGCCGCCGCCGCCACCGCCGCCAGCAGCAGATGGCCCATCGAGATGGTGTCGATCACCAGCCCGACCCCGAGGCCGGCGGCGAGGGCCCCGAGAAGAGTGGCCAGGTTGGGATCGAGGCCGGCGATCTCACCCCCGTTGCGATGCACCGCCCAGGCGGCGATTCCCGCCACCGCGGCGATGATGAGGAAGGCATTCACCTCCGGTGCGCTGCGCATCCGTACCAGGGTGAGGCCACCGGTGGCCATGGCGCCGACCACGCTCACCAGCACCGAGATCGTGGCCACCTCCAGGCTGCGGTGCCCAGGATCGAGCACCGCCCACACCAGTGTCACCATCACCGCCACCGCCAAACCTCCGGCGAACCCGGCGACTCCCCACCTGTATGCGCCATTGGCTGCGGCGGTGGCGCCAATCATGAGCGGGATCACGTTGAGGGTGGCGCCGCGCCGGTTGAGGGCTTCACTGGCGTCCCACAGCCACGCCAAAGCGGAGCCGACGGCGACGAACACGAAGGTCTGGAGATCGACGGCGTTGGCGATGGCGACCGCCACCAGCAACGCCAGGACCAGACTCGCCTGGGTCAGATCTCCCTCGGGCCGGGCTGCCATCATCCCACCCGACACCGGGGGGATGAGAGCGACTTCGTCGTCGGCGGAGATCACACTGGCCGTCCCTGCCTGCTCGCCGTTGACCCAGATCTTCGCGGCGTCCACGCCCCGGGTGAAGTCGGCGCCGAACCGCTTCCCGGCCGCTGCGAGCAGCTCGCCGACGGTCGCCCCCTCGATCTCGACCTCTGCCGTCCCGGCAACCTCTCGGAGGTTGGCGAAGAGCCGCAGGGTGGCCATCAGGTGCCGCCCCGCGCCGTACCGGCGGTGTCGTGCGAGTTCTGCATGGTCCGGCGCAGCGTACTACCGCAGGACCACCCGAGCCTCAGACCACGCTGGAGTGATTGCGGATCGTCCCGACCAGCTCGGCCTGGGAATGGACTCCGAGCTTGCGGAAGATCGACTTGAGGTGGTTGCGCACCGTGTGCTCGCTCACGTCGAGCCTCGATGCGATCGAGACCACTCGGTGGCCTCGCAACAGCTCGTTGACGACGTCCCGCTCCCGCCGCGACAGGCGTTCCAACTCGGGAGCCACCGTGGTGTCCGCCGTCGGCTCGGCCGCGCCGACCGACATCCCGAGCTTGTTCAGCTCGCCGGCGATACGTCGGATGCTGTCCTCCAGCGCCTGGCGCCGACCGTCCCCGTTGAGGCGGGGCTCCGCCGGTGTCGGGCTGAAGATCCACATCAGCGCGGTGGAATGGCCGTTGCCGTTGCGCATCGGGATCAGTTTGAGCTGGGCGCTGACCTGGTTGCCGCCCACGGTGATGAGCGACCAGTCGGTCACGATCGTCTCCCGCCCGAACCGTCCCCCGATCGCCCGGTTGATGTAGCGCTGATACGCCCGCTGGAAATCACGCGGAACCCAGTTCGGCGGTGTCTCCGGCGTCATGTCACCGCACGCCGGCGGCCCCACGATCTGATCGAGCGCCGGATTGGCATACGTACACTTGCCGTGCTCGTCGGTGATCAGAACGCCGTCGGTGACCGCTTCGAGCAGTGCCTGTAGTGGCACCACGATGGTGCCTGTTCCGTTGCGCGCCGTCATGAGAGCCTCGCACGCGCATACCGATTGATGCTGCCCCTGAGCATCGTCCACCCCCTGGGTTGCCCTACCTTGCGCGGACGACTGGCCGTACGTCCGCTTCTCAACCGAGCGTAGCCCTCCGTGGGGGGACCCGGAAGGAGGGTTTGGGCTGGCCCATTGTGGACTAGTCAGCTCGCGAATCCCGGGGAGGATCGCCGCGAGGGGTGTGCGGCCCTCCTGCCGGCGGGGACGGGAGCCGTCGGCGGGCCGGCGGCCACCGACGTCGCCTAGTGTCGCAACAGACATGAGTGTCCCGATCTCGTTCCTCTCCGATTTCGGCCGCGCCGACGAGTTCGTCGGCGTCGTGCACGGTGTCATCGCTCGCATCGCCCCCGAGGTACGGATCGTGGACGTCGGGCATGACTTCCCCCGGGGAGACGTGCGGGCCGCCGCCCTCGCCCTGCTCCGAGCGATCCAGTACCTGCCGCAGGGCGTTGCCCTCGCCGTGGTCGATCCCGGCGTGGGTACGCCGCGCCGGGCGCTGGCGGCCCGGACCGAGTGGGGCACCATGATCGGGCCCGACAACGGCCTGCTCGCCCCCGCCGTCGCCATGGTGGGAGGCGCCGACCTGATCGTGGCGATCGAGAACCCCGAGCTGCGTCTCCCCGCCGGGGGCGCCACCTTCGCCGGACGCGACGTGTTCGCTCCGGCGGCGGCGGTCATCGCCTCCGGGCAGGCAACGGTGGAGCAACTCGGCCCGGAGGTCGACCCCGACACCGTGGTTCCCCTGATGCTCCCGCTGGTGGAGCGGGACGCCGGGACCCTCCACGGTGAGATCCTGTGGATCGACCACTTCGGCAACGCCCAGACCAACGTGTCGCCCGACGACCTGGAGGCGGCCGGCCTCGCCCCGGGGAGCGAGATCGCGGTGGGGATCGGCAACGTCCAGCATCACCTCACCTGGGTGTCGGCCTACGGCGAGGTGGAGCGGGGCGAGGGAATGCTCCATGTCGACTCGTACGGCCAGATCGCCTTCGCGGTGCGGGAGGGCCGTGCCGACGAGGCGTTCCCGATCGGGGTGGGGACCACGTTCACGATGCGGGCCCCCGGCTCCCCGTCGTCCCCGCTTCAGAGCCCGTCGGCCAGTTGAAGCTGGATGACGAAGGCCCCGACGATGAGCAGGAGGAGCAGCACCAGGACGAGGGCGGTGGCGGGACGCATGGCGCGGCGGACGATAGTGGCGTCGTGAACGAGGCCCGCACGCTCCGGTTCGTTACCAGGGAGGGGTGTGGTCGCTGCGCCGCGGCGCTCGCCCGGCTCCAGCGGGTGGCGGCCCGTCTCGCGGTGCCGGTCGTGGTGGAGGACGTCGATGCCTCCTTGGCTCTCTACCAGGCCTACACCGACCGGGTTCCGGTGGTGCTGGACGGGGAGGGGAGGGTGGTGGCGGAGGGACGTCTCACCGGGGGAACCGTGCTGTGGGCGGTCCTGCGGGCCCGGATGCGCCGCGATCGGGCCCGGGGGGCGGCGCAGGCCTAGCGCCGGCCGGGGCCACTATCCTCCGCTGACGGTGAAAGGCCCGATTCCCTCTGCCACGGTGGCGCGGCTCCCGGTGTACCTGCGGTGCCTCAGCGACCTTCCCACGAAACAGTCGACCTGTTCGTCGGATCAGCTCGCCGACATCGCCGGCGTCAACCCGGCCCAGGTGCGCAAGGACCTGTCGCACATCGATGCTCGCGGCGTGCGCGGGGTCGGCTACGACATCGACGAGTTGCGGCGCGAGTTGCGTCACGCCCTCGGCCTCGTCAAGACGTATGCGGTGGCCATCATCGGGGCCGGGAACCTCGGTACCGCACTCTCCAACTACCCGGGGTTCGCCGGCTGGGGGTTCGAGGTGAAGGCGATCTTCGACGTCGACCCTTCCAAGGTGGGCGAATACGCCGACGGCCTGGTGGTGGAGCCGCTGGCGGATCTGGAGAAGATCGTGGCGGGGCGGTCGATCTCGATCGGGATCGTGGCGACCCCGTCCTACGCCGCCCAGGAGGTCGCCGACCGGCTGATGCGGGCCGGAGTGCGGTCGATCCTCAACTTCGCTCCTGCCATCCTGCGCCCGGGCGAGGGGGTCGAGGTGCGCCGCGTCGACCTCTCCACCGAGCTGCAGATCCTGGCCTACCACCTGCAGCGCGGCTGAGCCCTCACCGCCCGCGACCTTTCTGCACCGGGCGCGGTAGGGTCGGGAGACCTCGCAGACAGGAGTTCGATCGATGCCAACGCGCGTGTTGATCCTCGGTGCGGCCGGACGTGACTTTCACGACTTCAACGTCCTGTACCGGGGCCGTCCCGAGTACCGGGTCGTCGGCTTCACCGCCACCCAGATCCCCGACATCGACGAGCGCCGCTACCCCCCGGAGCTGGCCGGGCCCGGCTACCCGGACGGGATCCCGATCCACCCGGAGGATCAACTCGAGCAGCTCATCGCAGCAGAGGCGGTGGACCTCGTCCTCTTCGCATACTCGGACGTCTCTCATGAGCACGTCATGCACCTCGCGGCCCGGACCGTGGCCGCCGGCGCCTCGTTCTCGCTGGTCGGCGACGCCGCCCTCATCGCCTCCTCGAAGCCGGTGGTGGCGGTGACCGCCACCCGCACCGGGAGCGGGAAGAGCCAGACGAGCCGCCGCATCCGGAGCATCCTCGCCGCCGCAGGGAAGCGGGTGGCGGTGATCCGCCACCCCATGCCGTACGGGGATCTGCTCCGCCAGCGGGTGCAGCGATTCGCCACGTTCGAGGACCTCACCGCCGCCGACGTCACCGTGGAGGAGCGCGAGGAGTATGAGCCCTACCTGCGCCAGGGAGCCGTGGTCTACGCCGGGGTCGACTACGAAGCCATCCTGCGCACCGCCGAGGAGGAGGCGGACGTGATCTTGTGGGACGGCGGCAACAACGACCTTCCCTTCTTCCGGGCCGATCTCGCCATCTGCGTCGTCGACCCGTTCCGGGCGGGCCACGAGCTG
>CAYUDA010000015.1:0-16398 GCA_964443425.1 uncultured Acidimicrobiaceae bacterium | reverse complement strand
AACCCGGCCTGTCAACCCTGGGTTGGGAGCAGATGTTCGTCGGGGTGGGTACCGTGGACGTATGGAGCTCGTCCCCACCGACATCGCCCACGGAGGCGAGGCCGTGGCCAGGGTGGACGGCAAAGCGTTCTTCGTGGCCGGGGCCATCCCGGGAGAGCGGGTTGTGGGCGACGTCGTCGTCGACAAGGGTTCCTGGGGCCGGGTCCACCTCGTCGACGTGCTCACCCCGGCGCCGGAACGCATCGATCCACCCTGCCCCCACTTCTCTCAGTGCGGCGGCTGCCAGTGGCAGTACGTCGACCACGCCACCCAGCTGCGCTGGAAGACCTCGGTGGTGGCCGGCCAGCTCGCTCACCTCGGAAAGGTCGCCGATCCCCTGGTGCGGGACGCGCTCGCGGCGGGGAGCCCCTTCGGCTACCGCAACCGCATGGACTTCGCCGTCGACCACGACCGCCCCGCCCTCTCCCGCCCTCGATCCCACCGGACGGTCCCGCTCGACCTCTGCCTCCTGCTCCTCCCCGAGCTCGCCGCCGTCTTCGAGCGGCTCGGCGATCTCACCGGCGTCCACCGCCTCACGCTGCGCGCCGGCGTCGCCACCGGCGAAGTCCTCGCCGTCGTCGGGGGGCGGATCCCCGATCAGGCAGCCCACTGGGGATGCGCCGTCGCCCAGTCGCGACGGGGGACCGTATACCCGGTCGAAGGTGATCCCGCCGTGCACGAGGTCGTCGGCGGCGTCCGCTTCCGCATCACCGGCCGCGCCTTCTTCCAGAGCAACACCACCGGCGCCGAGCTGCTGGTCCGGCTCGTCTCCGAAGCCGCCGCTCTCACCCCCGGCGACACCCTGCTCGACGCCTACGCCGGCGGCGGCCTGTTCGGGGCGACGGTCGGGCGCAGCGCCGGCCGCGTCGTTGCCGTCGAATCCGACAAGGTCGCCTTCAGCGACCTTCGCGCCAATCTGCGCGCGGCAGGTCTCGCCGACCATCAGGCGGTCCACGGCAGGGCGGAGGCCGTGATCGCCAACCTCGACGAGTACTGGGACGTCGCCATCGTCGACCCGCCGCGAGAGGGTCTGGGCGAAGCCGGCATCGCCGCCGTCACCGCGGCACGTCCCCGCACCGTCGTGTACGTGTCGTGCGACCCTGCCTCGCTGGGCCGCGACACATGGATGCTGAACCGCAGCGGCTATCGGCTGGAGTGGGCGGCCCCGGTCGATCTCTTCCCCCAGACCTACCACATCGAGACGGTGGCTCGCTTCGTCCACGACGCCTGAGGATCCCCACCCGATTGAGGGAAAACGGCCCTACCGGCGGTCCGGTGCGCCCCGCATGCTGACCAGGCACCCACCGGTGACGCGAGGCTGACGCGGACCATGCTCCTCCGACGCCCACGTCCTTGGCGGGGAAACGGTGCGACGGAAGTCGCCTTCGCCGACTGTAGAGAGGAGATGCGGCGGCAATGGAACCCAAGCTCGCCAACCCTGCGCCTTTGGGCTTGATGGGATTCGGCATGACCACCATCCTGCTCAACATCCACAACGCGGGGTACTTCGGTCTCAGCGCCATGGTGCTCTCGATGGGCATCTTCTATGGGGGCATCGCCCAGGTGATTGCCGGAAAGATGGAGTTCAGGAAGGGCAACACCTTCGCCACGACGGCGTTCACGTCGTACGGACTCTTCTGGATCTCCCTGGTCGGACTTGTCCTCCTCCCCCAACTCGGCCTGGGAGAGGCGACGCCGGCCGACTTCATGGGCTGGTACCTATTCCTGTGGGGCGTGTTCACCCTGTTCATGTTCGTCGGGACGATGCGTGCCGTACTCTTGCTGCGGATCGTGTTCGGCACCCTGGCGATCCTGTTCTTCCTCCTCGCCATCGGCGAGTGGGCCGAGTCGACCACCATCACCAAGATCGCCGGCTGGGAGGGCATCGTCTGTGGCGCCAGCGCCTTCTACCTGGCAATGGGAGAGGTGATCAACGAAGCCCTCGACCGGGTGGTGATCCCGATCGACTTCGCTCACTTCAAGCGGAGCGAGGCATAGAGGCGGATCCGGAGACGGACAGCACGCGAGGCGCGGGGTCGCAGGACCTCGCGCCTCGTCGCGTCGTTGCTACATATCGTCGAGGATCGACCGCTTGGAGCGCTCGTATTCCTCGTCGCTGAGTGCGCCCTCCTGGTGGAGCCGGGCGAGGCGCTCGAGACGCTCGGTGGCGTCGACCGAGGTCGGCGCCGGGGCCGGAGCGGACGTGCCGTCGTGCTGGAGCGCCCGGGTTCGATCCTCCCGGGTGCGATAGAGCAGCGACTGGAACGACTCCGGGTCCGGGATGTCCGAGAACCGGCTCTGACCGGACTCGCCGGCCGATTCGATGAGCAGATCGCCCGACTTGAGAATCCGCTCCAACATGTTCTGCTGGAACGCCACGTCGTTGACGTTCTCCAACGGGATCTCGATCCCGGTGCGGGCCATGACCCCGCGGCGGGTGATGAGACGCTCGTTGGTGAGCACGTAGGCGGTGAACCACCAGCGGAAGAACGGCACGATCGCCACCGGGAACAGCGCGACGACGATGACCAGCGACGTGATCAGGTCGGCGGTGCCGTTCTCGGGTGGGATCCACTGGTAGACGAGGACGATGGCTGCGATGGCAGCGATCACCCACAGCACGGGAAACACGAGCAACCGCCAGTGCGGGCGGAACTCGGTGACAATGGCCTCACCTTCGGTGAGGAGGCGTTCTGGGTACGACATACCCGGGATCATACGTGCTGCCCGCGGTCGGGGCCATCATCAATCGCCGTGGAGCCGCCACAGCGACCAACAGACCCAGACGCGAGAATCCCGAGGGAGCGTCGGCCGAAGCCTCAACCCTCTCGGGATTCCCAGATCGGACCTGCCTTGCGGCCTGACCGATCCACCTACCTCAGCCGAAGCCGAAGTGGGCTTGGCCCTTCCGGCTCGGTACCAAACCCGAAGGCTCGATTCCGACGCCCCCCCGAAGGGGAACGCTGCCACCCTTACGGGTGGACGGCCCTTCCAGACCCGTCCGCCAAACCCTTGCGGGCTTGCCGAACCCCAGCTGCCCTTTCGGGCTTCCGGGGCCACCGAACCGGTTTCCCTGTCCAGCGACTCACGCAATGTACGCGCTCATCCCCGTTGGGGTCAAGCGAAAACGATGATTGGTTTTCGCGTCTTGCCCAATAGTTTCGCGACTCCTCCGGGAGACCCGTGGTGGAAGGGGTCAGGATTCGAGATGGGGCATGACGCGCTCGGCGAAGACCTCGATGGAATCACCCCAGGCGGCATCGCCGAAGTAGCAGATGGCGTAGACACAGCCGGCCTCCTCGTACGCAGCGAGCTGCTCCACGAGCTGCTCGGGAGTGCCGACGAGCTGGCTGGCCCGGTACTGCTCGGGGGAAACGCCGCGCTGGGCGGCGACCCGTTCCAGGACGGCGCCGAGCGCCGACTCGTTCTCGGCGACGACGACCTCGGGATGGAAGGTCCGCCCGATTTCGTCGAAGTCCCGTCCCACCGCCTCGCAGTGACCGGCGAGGATCTCGGACTTGTGACGGAAGGTGGCGACGTCACCGTGGAAGTTGGAGTAGTCGGCGTGCTCGGCGACCAGGCGCAGCGTGAGCTTCTCGCCTCCTCCCGCGATCCAGATGGGTGGATGGGGATCCTGGAGGGACTTGGGCTGATTGATGGCACCGTCGACCAGGTAGTACCTGCCCTGGTAGCTGGCATGGTCGGTCGTCCACATCGCCTTGATGATCTCCACCGCTTCACGGAGCTGGCCGATCCGCACCGACGCCTTGGGGAACTCGTAGCCGTAGGCTTTGAACTCCTGCTCGTACCAGCCGGCGCCGATGGCGAACTCGAGCCGCCCACCAGAGATCACGTCGACGTTGGCGGCCACCTTGGCGAGGTAGGTGGGGGGCCGGTAGGCGTTGCAGGTACACATCTGGCCCAATCGCACGGTTTCGGTGACGGCGGCGAGCGCCGCCATCAACGTCCAGGCTTCATAGGTGGGCTGCAGGGTGGGCGTGGGGATCGTGTGGAAGTGGTCGTACACCCAGAGCGAGTCGTAGTGCTCGCGCTCGATGCGGCGGGCAACGGCGCGGATCGACGGCCATTGCTCGTCGGTCCGCTGATCCTGCAGATCCATCTTCCAGCCCTGAGGTACGAACGCCCCAAACCGCATCACCCACGCTCCTTCGCTCGCCGGTCCTCAGCCTACGGCGCGCCGTGCCCGACGCCGGCGACCTGCCCCTCAAGGCAGGGCTCCAGGCCAACCTCGCCTCACAGCCCACGCACGCTCCACGAGCCGTGGGCCCCAGTACAGGAAGACCCGGCCTCCCAACCCTGGGTTGGAGGCAGGTCGGGACGAGGATGGGGGGAAGGGAATCGGGCCCAGAAACGGCCCGAGGACGACCCAGTGAGCCCCGGCTTGCGCCTGATGACCCTCTAGGTCGTCCTCTCGGACCGCATCCCGTGCGGGGCCGGAGCCCCTCCCGGGACGACCCGGTGTGGCCGAAGCCACCCGGTTGCCGAGATCGAAATCCCGGCGGGTGCGGAACGGCCCGGAGGCCGCTTCGCTCCGGACGTCCGGCGAACCGGATGCCCGGTTGCCTCGGTACTCGAATCCGGCGGTTGCCCACCGAACCCTTGCGCCTCCCGAAGGAGGGGTGTCCCGAGACGCTCCCCTGTGAAGGTGGAGCCCCGTATGGGAAATGCAACCTATGGCCTCCTTCCTCCCGCCGTCAACCGAGACCGCTGCCTGGTTTTCGCGGGGTTGCGATTCTTTTCCCGCCTTCTGCATGGTGAACTACAACGGTGGAATTCCGTCACTGCACCGACGTATAGTCGGGGCATGGCGATGAGCGATCCCGTCACGACGACCGTCGAGGCCCCGGCGCTGCTCGAGACCCTCTCCCCCAGCCGGGCGAGCGACTTCAAGCACTGCCCGCAGCTCTTCAAGTTCAAGGCGATCGATCACATCGAGATGCCGCCGACCGTCTACCAAGCCCGGGGCACCACCGCCCACCTCGCCCTGCAGCGGCTCTTCGACCTGCCGGCGCCGCAGCGCACCCCCGAGCGCCTTTTCGACCTGTTCCGCCAGGCCTGGGCCGAGCTCAAGCCGGAGGCGTTTCCCACCCTGTTCGACGACGTGGAGGAAGAGCGGTCGTGGGGCGTCGAGAGCCTGGCCATCCTCGCCAACTACTTCGGCGTCGAGGATCCCACTGCCCTCGAGCCGCTCGACCGTGAGCTCGACATGACCGAGTCGCTCGGGGAGATGACCATTCGCGGCATCCTCGACCGCATGGAGGAAGGCGGCGACGGCCTCGTCATCACCGACTACAAGACGGGCAAGGCCCCGCCGGAGCGCTACGCCATCCCGGCGTTCTTCGCCCTCAAGATCTACGCCCTCCTCATCCGGCGCCGCATCGGCCGCACCGCGGCACGGCTCCGGCTCATGTACCTCAACGGCCCCACCATCTACGAGATCCCGGTGAGCGATCACCAGCTCGACGCCATGGAACGTCAGCTCGAGGCCCTGTGGGCCGCCATCAACCGCGCCATCACCCGCGACGACTTCCCGACCCGACCGGGGAAGCTCTGCGACTGGTGCCAGTACCGCGACCTCTGCCCCGCCTTCGCCGCCGAGAGGGCGTCGTAACCGCCCCGCCCCCGATTCCTGCCGCGGCCTCCGCTCGCACCCGGCGGCCTCCGCTCGCATACGACGGCGGTACCCTGGCACCCCGGTAGACGGACAGGTTCACGGTGACCACACCCGAGCGGATCATCTACACCATCGGCCACGGCGACGAGAGCTTCGAGCGCCTCGCCGAACGGCTGAAACCCCACCAGGTGCAGACCATCGTCGACATCCGCTCCGTCCCCGCCTCCCGCCACACCCCCGAGTTCGGCAAACGGGAGTTGCGGGCCATCAGCGCCGAGCGGGGTTTCGGCTACCGCTGGTTGGGTGACCGTTTCGGGGGGCGGACCACTCACCCCTCCGTGTCGGACGCCGACGGCAACCTCGACCACGTGGCCCTCACCGAGTCGCCCGACTTCGCGGCCGCCCTCGCCGAAATCGACGGGCTCACCTCGGTCTCGACCGTGGCCCTGCTCTGCTCGGAGGTCGCCCCCGAGCAGTGCCACCGCATGACGTGGGTCGCCGCGCTGCTGGAGGCCCGCGGCTACAAGGTGGTGCACATCCTCGCCGACGGCTCGGCGCAGCCCCACCAACCGACCCTCGGTCTGTGAGCCTGTCGCACCCAGGCGGTACGGTAGACCCATGGCGCATTCTCCATGAACGGCGACGTCGCCTTCACCGAGCAACGGATCGGTCCCGATGGCTGGCCCGATGCGATCGCAGACTCGGACGGCCCCCAGATCGTGGTCGGCGGTCCGGGCACGGGGAAGACCGAGTTCCTGGTGCGGCGCTGCATCCATCTCCTCACCGACGCCTCGGTCCCGGCCTCCGACCTGCTCGTGCTCGGGTTCGCCCGCCGCGGCGTCGCCGACCTCGCCACCCGGACGCGGGACCGCCTCGACCGCTCCATTCCGGCGCTCGACGTCGCCACCTTCCACTCCTTCGCCGCCCGCCTCCTCGAGTCCCACGCCGACCGGGCCGGCTGGGAGCGGCCACCGTCGATCCTCACCGGCCCCGAGCAGGTGGCGCTCGTCCATGAGCTGATCGCCGCCGCCGACCCCGCCGACTGGTCGCCGGGGGTGCGGGACCTACTCGGCACTCACACCTTCGCCCGCGAGGTCACCGACTTCGTGCTGCGGGCCTCCGAGCAGCTCCTCGACGACGACGGGCTCCGCCGCGCCGCTGCAGGGCGGGACATGTGGCGCGGCCTCCCCGCCTTCCTCGCCCGGTACCGGGAGGAACTGCGGGCCCGGAGCCGGATCGACTACGGCACCCTGCTGGCCGAGGCGGTGCGCCTCCTCGACGATCCCGCCGTCCTCGACGCCCTCGGCGGCGGTCCCCGGTACTTGCTCGTCGACGAGTACCAAGACACCACCACCGCCCAGGTCCGGCTGCTGGAACGCCTCAGCCGCCGCCACCGCAATGTCACCGTCGCCGCCGACCCCTACCAGTCGGTCTACAGCTTCCGCGGCGCCAGTTACGAGCACGTCGTGTCGTTCCCCGACGACTACCCGACCGACGACGGGCCCGCTCCGCGCCGACTGGTGCTCACCACCTCGTTCCGCACCCCGGAACGCATCCTCGACGCCGCCGTCCGTGTCACCTCACGCGAACTCCCGGGCGCCGCCGGGACGGTCATCCCCGCCCCGGGCGACGGCAGGGTCGACGTCTACCGGTTCGGTCAACTGACCGAAGAAGCGGAGTGGATCGCATCCGAAGTGCAGCGACTCCACCTCGCCGAGCGCATCCCCTTCGGCGATATGGCCGTGTTCGTCCGCAGCAAACGCCGCTTCCTGCCCGACCTTTCCCGTTCCCTGGAGCGGCGCCACGTGCCGCACAATCTCCCCGACTCCCGTCTCGCCGACCAGCCGGCGGTCCGCTTCGTGCTCGACGCGGTGGTGGCCGCCACCGGGTGCGAAGGCTCCACCGGTACCACGCAGGCGATGCGCCGCATCCTGCTCGGGCCGCTGTTCGCCCTGCCGCTGGGAACGATGCGCGACATCGAAAGGCGCCTGGTCCGGGCCGGCGGGACCTGGCGAGGCGTGGTGGGCGATCTCGTCCCGAACCCCGATGGGCTCGCCGCCCTCCTCGCCTCCCCCTCGTGGGCCGACCGCCTCCCCGCCGCCGACGGCTTCTGGGAGCTGTGGTCCCACCTGCCGCAGATCAGGCACATCGTCGACGATCCGGCCAGGGTCGACGAGCGGGCCGCCTGGACGTCACTCGCCCAGGTGCTGGCCCGATGGAACGAGCGCAACCCGGCCGCGACCCTGCTCGACTACCGCCGCCTCACCGAAGAGGAGGATTTCGAGGCGCAACCACTGCTCAGCTACCGCCGCCCTCGAGGCGACCGCCTCACCCTCACCACCCTCCACCAGTCCAAGGGCCTCGAGTTCGAGGTCGTCTTCATCGCCGACGCGGTCGAGGGAGTGTTCCCCGACCTGAGAGTCCGCGATTCTCTGCTCGGCGTCCGCCACCTCCTCCCCCACCTTCCGTCCGACGCCGCCGCCTACCGGGCCTTCCGACTCCAGGAGGAACGCCGTCTCGCCTACACCGCCATGACCCGGGCCCGCCGCAGGGTGGTGTGGACCGCCACCGCCACCGGCTTCGACGAGGGCCAGGGCGTCCCCAGCCGGTTCCTGCCGCTCGTCGCCGGCGTACCTTCGGTGGCGGAGGCCGCGGCACGACCGCCGGTTGCCGACACCCCTACCACGGTGTACGAGGCGGAGGCGATGCTGCGCCGCCTCGCTGTCGATCCGGGGCGGGACGCCGCCGCCCGTCTCGCCGCCCTCACCGTGCTGGTGGAGGGCGAGCGCTGGGGGCTCCGTCCCGTGTCGCATCTCGCCGGGGTACGGACCCGGGGATCCGACTCGGGCCTCGTCGGTGATCGCCTCGTTCTCTCCCCCAGCCAGGCCGAGTCCTACGCGGTCTGTCCCCGCCGCTACGTCCTGGAGCGGCGTCTCCACGTCGGCGACGAGCCCTCCGTCTACGCCGCCTTCGGCCTCCTCATCCACCACGTGCTGGAGGACACGGAGGGTCTCGCCCTGGCGCGCGGCGAATCCCACGGCACCGTCGAGGACGCCCTGGCGTCGCTCGACTGCCGCTTCGAGCCCGCTCCGTTCGGCGGCGGCCCCTTCGCCGTCGCCTGGTACCGGAGAGCCGTCGATGCGCTGCGACGCCTCTACCGGATGTGGCCATCGACCGGTCGGGTGGTCGCGGTGGAGCGGGGGGTGGACCTCGAGCTGGGAGGGGTGCCCTGGACGGGACGGGCCGATCGCATCGAACGCGACGACGAGGGGATCCGGGTCGTCGACTACAAGTCGACCCGGTCGGTGCCCAAGGAGGAGGAGATCGCCGGTTCCCTTCAGCTCGGCTTCTACATGCTGGCCGCCGCCGCCGACCCGGAGATCGCCGCCATGGGGCCGATCGTGGCCGCCGAGACCTGGTACCCGTCGTCGAAGACGAAGACGAAGGTCACCACCCGCGTCTTCGCCCCCGACCGCCTCGCCGAGGTCCGCGACCAGCTCGTCGCCGCCGGCGCCGGGATCGCCGCCGAGGACTGGACTCCGCTCGTCGGTCCCGGGTGCGAGCGATGCCGGGTCCGCGAGCTGTGCCCGGAATGGCCCGAGGGCGGGGAGGCGTTCACGTGACCGGCCGCTTCGCCCCCTCCCCCGAGCAGCAGCGCATCATCGACCATCCCGCCGAGCCGCTGCGGGTCGTTGCCGGCGCCGGCACCGGGAAGACCACCACCATCGTGCACCGGCTGCGTGGTGCGGTCGCCGCCGGCCTCGCTCCGGAGCAGGCGATCGGCATCACCTTCACCAACAAGGCCGCCGAGGAGCTGGCCGACGGGCTGCGCCTCACGCTTCCTCTTCACACCGCCGAGGGCCGCGAGGTGGAGGTGACCACCTACCACGGATTCGCCTACGCCCTCCTCCAGGAGTTCGGCGCCGTGGTGGGCATCGAACGGGACGCCCCGGTCATCGGGCCCGGGTACGTGCGGCAGCTGCTCCTCGAGAGCCTCGCCGCCGGCGAATACCGCTTCCTCGACGTCAGCGCCATCCCGCAACGAGTCGACGACGCCGCCGCCCTCGCCGGCCAGCTCTCCCGCAACCTGCGCACCGCAGCCGAGGTGGCCTCCGATCCGAGCACCGAGAGCGACGAGGTGGTCGCACAGCGCGGCGAGCTGCTGGAGGTGATCGCGGCATTCGATCGGGCCAAGCGCCGGCTCGGGGTCGTCGACTACGGCGACCTCATCCTCTTCGCCCATCAGGTCGTGACCCGCCACCCGCTGCTGGCGGACCGGATCCGCGACCGCTACCGGCTGGTGCTGCTCGACGAGTACCAGGACACCGACCCGGCGCAGCGGGAGTTGTTGCGGGCCGTCTTCGGCGGCGGGTTCCCCGTCACCGCGGTCGGCGACATCGACCAGACGATCTACGAGTGGCGGGGGGCCTCACCGGCGAACTTCACCGCCTTCCCCATGCACTTCCCAACCGCCGACGGGGAGCCGGCGGCGACGCTCCCCCTCACCCACAACCGGCGATCGGGGCCACGGGTGCTCGAACTCGCCCACCGCATCCGGGCCGAGATCCACCGCCGCGAGCCTCCCAACCGCCTGCAATGCGCCCCCGGCGCCCCCGACGACGAGGTGCGGGCCGGCTACTTCCGCACCGCCGTCGGCGAGGCCACCTGGATCGCCGAGGAGGTGCGGCGCCTCCACGACGAGGAGGGCACGGCCTGGCGGGACATCGCGGTGCTCTTCCGCAAGAACCGGCACATCCCGTTGCTGCGCGACGCCCTCGACGCCATGGGGGTCCCGCTCGAGGTGGCCTCCCTGGGAGGCCTGCTCAGCGTCCCCGACGTGGCCGACCTCCATGCCTGGCTGCGGATCGTGGCACAGCCCGACGACTCGGCGGCGTTGCTCCGCATCCTGCTCGGCGACCGCTACCGGCTCGGGATGGGCGACGTGGCTCCCCTCGTGAGGTGGTGCCGCCACCAGGAGCGGGACGACGCCGACGGCGGCGCCGACGCTCCGGGGTGGCCGCTGCTCGAGGCCGTCGACCGCCTTGACGACGTCCCCGACCTCGAAGCCGAGGCCCGGACCCGCCTCGCCGAGTTCCGCGACCGCTACCGCGCCTTCCTCCGGCTCGCCCAGGGCGTGTCGCTCGTCGACCTGTGCCGGCGCATCCTCGACGCCACCGAGACCTGGGCCGAGGTCGAAGCGCGGGAACCGGCGGCGGCCCTCACCGCCCGGCTCAACCTCTACCGGTTCCTCGACCTCGCCGAGGAGTGGAGCCCGCTCCAGGGACGTCCGTCCCTGGATGCCTTCCTCGGGTACCTGGAGCTGCTGTCCGCCGAGAACGCCGCCGACGAGCTCGACACCGCCCGGGTCGGTGGGGAGGACGCGGTGACGCTCCTCACCGTGCACCGTGCCAAGGGGCTCGAATGGGACACGGTGTTCCTTCCCGCCCTCGCCGACGGCATCTTTCCCGCCAAGGCGCTCGGCTACGACGATCCCTCCCGTCAACCGCGCCGGCTTCCCTTCGACCTCCGTCTCGACGCCGCCGCAACCCCGGCGCTGCTCGGCACCGACAAGGAACGACGCGCCGAGCTCCAGGAGCGCCACCGGGTCCAGGAATGGCGCGCCGCCTACGTCGCGGTCACCCGGGCGCGGCGACGCCTCTACCTCACCGGCGCCCACTGGTACTCCACCGGCCCCGCCTCCCACCCCCCAAGCGACTTCTTCGCACTGGCGGCGGGGACGTCCGAAGTGGTCGTGTTCCGGTACGACACCGATCCCGGTGACCCGCCGCTCCGTCTCACACTGCCCACCCTCGCCGGCGCGCCCGACCCGGTCTTCGCCGAGGGATGGGCCGCCGCGCTTCGAAGCGCCGCCGCCGTCCCGGACCTGGTGCGCAGCCGATCCGGCCCGCACGCCGCAGCGTACGATGAGGCGGTGGACCAGCTTCGCCTCACGCTGGATGGTCTCCCGCAACCTCCACCGCCCGCCGAGCAGGCTGAGAACGCCGACATCTCGGTGACGGCGCTGGTGACGCTCGCCTCCTGCCCCAAGCGCTTCTTCTGGAGCGAACGCGAGCCGCTACCCCGCAGGCGTGCCCCGTGGCTCCGCCACGGCGTCGAGGTCCACCGTCGCATCGAGCTACACAATCGCGGCCACATGGCGCTCGACGAGGCCGCCGACGACCTCTACGACCTCGCTGCTGCCGGCGGCGACGGCGACGGTGATGGCGCAACGTCCCCGGGCAGCGCCTTCGCCACCTACCAACGGTCCCGCTTCGCCGCGGTACGTCCCCGCTTCGTGGAGACCCCGATCGATCTCGCCCTGCCATCGGGCCGGGTGCGGGGACGCATCGACGCCGTGTACGAGCCGGAGCCGGGAGCGTGGGAGATCATCGACTTCAAATCGGGCCGGCCGAGCAACGACCCGGCCGCCATCGTCCAGCTCCAGGCCTACGCGGTGGCCGCCGCCGAGGGCGCGGTGGCGCCCGATCCCCCCTCCCACATCCGGGTGGCATTCGCCTACCTGGGCGGCGACGAGGTCGTCGAAGTGGGTGAGGACGTCGACGAGGCGTGGCTGGCCGACGCCCGGAGCCGGCTCGAAGACCTGACCGACGCCAGCAGAGGCGACCGGTTCGAGCCGCGACCGTCGCAGGCCTGCCGGCGCTGCGACTTCCTCGCCTTCTGCCAGCAGGGTCGCGCCTTCACCGCGTCCGAGGAATGAACGCGGTCACTGCACCTTCCCGTCGGCGACGTCGATCAGGAGGGTCACCGGGCCGTCGTTGACGAGGGAGACCTGCATCATCGCCCCGAACTCGCCGGTGGCCACGTTGATCCCCTCGCCGGTCAGCAACGAGCAGAACTCGGCGATGAGGGGCTCGGCGATCTCCGGTGGCGCCGCGGCGGCGAAGGACGGGCGGCGCCCCTTGCGGGCGTCTGCCAGCAGCGTGAACTGGCTGACGACGAGCACGCTCCCGGCGACGTCGCGCACCGACCGGTTCATCCGACCGGTCTCGTCGCCGAAGATGCGGAGACCAACCAGCTTGTCCGCCAGCACCCGCATCTCCCGCACCGTGTCCTGCGGCGCCACCGCCAGCAGCACCAGCAAACCCGCTGCGATCTCACCGACGGTGCGTCCCTCCACCGCCACCGAGGCCCGGCTCACCCGCTGCACCACCGCCCGCATCGTGTCCTTCCCGACGACGGGGTGAATCTAGCCAGCGGCGGGAGCGCCGCCGCGGCGGGCCGGAACCCGGGAGGCGGCCGATGTCACAGCACCCAACCGAAGACCTCGATCAGCATGGTCACGATCACCCCGGCGATGAGGATCCCGAGGAAGATGAGGGGAATGGCCCGCCGTTTCGGGACGCGGAAGACCACCGCGGCAAGCGATCCACTCCAGGCGCCGGTGACCGGCAGGGGGATGGCGACGAAGGTCACCAGGGCAACGTCGCGGAGCCGTTCGAAGCGGCCGCTGTGGCGGCGCTCGGTGTAGCTGTTCAGCCTCTCGAGGAGCCGGTGGAGCGCTCCCCAGTGCCGTTCCGCCCAGGCGGTGAACGGCGGGAGCAGCCAGAGGATGAACGGCACCGGGATGGCGTTGCCGATGACGGACCAGGCGAAGGCGGGCCACGGTGCCATGTCGAGGATTTGCCTGGCGAACGGGAGCGCCCCCCTCAGCTCGAAGATGGGCACCATCGCCAGCAGCATGACGGCCAGCGGCTCGGGGATGGGCAGCGACTGCACCCAGTCGCGGATGGCGTCGGTCATCGACTGCGGAGGTGACGCGATCGCGGCCGGAGAGGAACGGCGGACGCCGGCTCTCCCCAGTAGAAGGCCAGGATGGCATCGGCGACGGCGACGGCGGGTACCCGGTACTCACCGCGGGCGATCGCCGTCTTCAGCAGCTCCAAATGCTTCATCCTGTCGGCCTCCAGCCGATCGCAGTTCTGCGAAGGAGTATCGGCATTCGACCCACCGTCGCTTGAATCGGCGGCCTCGTCGACCGGGGCGGGAGTCCGCTCCGACCGGCCCCCGCGGTTCCCCGTGCTCTTCATGGACGGCGAGCCTAGTTGCCGGGCCGGGAGCAGCGCCTCATCGGGCCGGCAGCTCCGAGTCCGGTGCGGGTGCGGCCGGCTGCGGCGGCGAGAGGACCCGGAAGAGGATCGGAGAGAGCAGAGCGGTCACGCCCACCAACAGGATGGCACCGGCTTCGAGACCCTGGTCGATGATCCCGAGGCGCACCCCCAGCTCGGCGAGGGCGATGATGACGCTGAGCTGGCCCGCCAGCAGCACCCCGGAAGCGAGCGCCTTGCGGAGGGACAGGCCGCGGGTCATCAAGACGAGGCCGGCGATCAGCTTGGCGACAACGGCGACTGCGATCAGGCCGAACGCCCTTCCCAAAACTGAGCCGTCCCCCAGCTCCCCCAGCGGGAACCGCACCCCGACGCCGATGAAGAAGACCGGCACGAAGAACCCGTAGGCGAACCCGGTGAGGCGAGCTTCGAGTTCCCCGGTCTCCCGGAAGACGAAGGCGAAGAGGGCCCCGGCGAGGAACGCCCCGAGGATCGCCTCCACGTTGAGCAGCAGCGAGATCCCGACGAAGGCGAAGAGCAACGCCAGGCTGGCCCGGATCCCCATCTCGTCCGGGTCGTGGGTGGCGAAGAGCCGCTCGAAACGCTCCGGGTACCACCAGGCGAGGCGCCGGATGGCGACGAGCAGCACCACCATGATGACGAACAGCGCCGGGACGCCGAGCAACCGCCACGACACCCCGGACTGGTGCCAGACCCCGAAGACCACGATCGCCGCCGCCGACAGGAACTCGGCGAGCACCGCGGCCACGATGGTGAGCTGCCCCAGGTGGGTCCCCGTCTGGCCGGTCGAGCGCAGGGCCGGGATGACGATCCCCAGCGAGGCGGCCGAGGTGAGCAGGGTGAGGAAGACCCGCTGGCTCATCGAATCGGTGCCGACGACACCGAAGCCGACCCAGATGGCGATCACCGCTACGGCGTAGACGACAAAGCCGATCGTGATCGGCCCTCTCCCCTGCCGTTCCAACCGCTCGAAGTCCACCTCGAAGCCGGCGAGGAACATGAGGAGCAGCAGGCCGAGCCCGGCCAGCACCTCGAGGAACGCGAAATCGGCAGTCCCGACCCGGAAGAAGTTGAGCACCTCGGGGCCGAGCACGAGGCCGTAGAGGATCTCGAGCACGATGGCGGGCATCCGGAGGCTGCGAGCGATGAGCGGGAGAGTGAAGGCCCCGATGCCGATCAGCAGGAACCCCGCCGCACTGGGCAGACCGGCACTCTCGACGGCGAGCAGCGGGGTCATCGCTCCGCCGGGACAAGCAGCACCGAGCAGCCCGCTCTCCGCACCAGGTGGGAGGCCACTCCGAGCCGCCACGGCGACACCGGCAGGTCCGGCATACCGATGACGAGTAGCCCGTCGCCGGTCGCCATTTCCTCCATCACCCGGATCGGGTTCCCCCGGCGGAGGTGGCGCCGCACGTCAACGCCCTGCACCGCGCCCTCCTCCCGCAGCCAGGCGGTGGCACGCCGGGCGTCCTCGAGAGCGGCGCTGGAGCCGCCGGCGAAGGCGGGGGGCACCACCGCCACCCCGTGAACCTCGCCGCCGGCGACCTGGGCGAGGTCGATGGCGGCCCTGCCGGCGGTCTCCCCGACCAACGTACGCCGGGCCGGAACGGTGATGCGCCGGTAGGGGTGGCTTCCGCGCGAGACGAGCACCGGGATGCCGGCAGGCCCGTAGGTGTTGACGAGCTTGGCCACCCTGGCGCGGCCCCGGATCCGGCCCCCGCCCGGCGCCGGCACCACCACGACCCCGACGCTCTCCTCCCTGATGAGTTCCAGCAGGGATTCGTGGCGAGATCCGACGCGGGCCCGCAGTTCGATCTCGATGCCGGGGATCCGTGCCACCTGTTCGAGGAGCCCTGCCATCTCGGCGGCGCGGTCACCGTCCCGCTCCGATTCCGGGTCGGGGTAGACGACGATGAGGGACTCGGCGGTCGAGCCGTGCACCAGGTTGACGGCCTCGGCGACGGGACCGGCGAGATCGGCGGCCCCGTCGAGCGCAACGACGGCACGGTGGCCGAAGTCGTAGGGGAACCGCGATTCGCCGGCGGTGAAGGTCTTGATGAGGGCGGCGTAGTCGGAGGCGGCACCAACCACGGTGACCCTGTCGCCGGCTTCGAGGACGGTGTTGCCGTGGGGAACGATGAGGTCGTCGCCTCGGAGCACCGCCGCCACCACCCACGACTCGGCGTACAGGTCGCGCAGGCGTTTACCCCGCACCGCGGCGTCGGGCGAGATGACGAACTCGATCGCCTCGGCCCGCCCGTCGGCGAAGGTGGTCGACGCCACCCGGCGGGGATCGATGGCGGCCTCGAGCCGGCGGGCGGTGAGGGCGTGGGGGGCGAAGGCGGGAACCTGGATCGCCCGGTAGTCCGCCATGCGGGCCGGGTCCGCCGCCACCGCCAGCACCCGCAGCAGGCCTGCCTCGTGGGCGATGCGGGCCGCCTCCAGGTTGACGTCGTCGTCGAACGTCGCCGCCACCAAGGCGTCGGCGTCGTCGAGTCCGGCGCGGCGCAGCACGAGGGCGCTGGAGCCGTCGCCGACCACCGGGACGAAATCGCGCAGTCCCGCTGCCGCTTCGAGCCGCATCTCGTCGGTGTCGACCAGAACCACCGAGTCCCACAGCTTGCCGAGCCGTTGCAG